>NZ_JBNPLQ010000016.1:0-62881 GCF_050313575.1 Candidatus Pseudoscillospira sp. SGI.172
CTCCCAGAAAGGGTCGTTGCTGGAGGCGTTGCGGGGCGTGGTATTTTTGATGAGGTTATCAATGAGGGTCAGCACATCTTTTTCGCTGTGAATGTAGGAAAAGGGGTTGTATCCGTCGGACTGGCTGGGGTCGATCAGGTTGAACACCCGGACTTCATAGCCCTGCGCTGCCAGCAAAGCGCCTGCCGCACGCAGCAGCTCCCCCTTGGGATCTGTGATAAGATAGGAGCAATTCGCACTGTAAATATTGGGTTTGCAGAAAAAACGGGTCTTGCCGGAGCCGGAGCCGCCCACCACCAGAACATTCATGTTGCGCTGGGTGATGTAGCCGTCCATACCCAACCGGATGCGCTGGGTCAAAATAATGTTGGCGTCCTTATGCTGGTGATCCATATACTTCCGGTTCAGTTCCTTGGGATTGCCCCATTTAGCGCTGCCGTATTCCTCGCCCGGTCGTCGGTTCTCCCGGCTGGAGTAGTAAAGTGCGACGCCACAGCCGTAGAGCAGCAGGCTCCCCAGCATACATTTCAGTGTGTAGGGCGTCCAGCCAATGGCAAAGGGGCGCTCCAGCACTTGGCTGAAACGCCCCATCCATTGAAAGAGGTTCATACCGTCCTCGTAGGCATAGGCGGCGATTGCCGCCAGCCAGAGAACCAACGGGGAAAGCGCCGCCCACACAGGGGCGGCGCTGCGAAAGTCATTCTGCCGCAAGGCTTAGTACCCCGTCTTGGGCAGCTTCACCGTTGTTTTGGTGTAGACGGTGGTGAGCCAGCGGGACACTGCCTGAATCCACTTCCCGTTGTAAAGGCCACCCACATCCGCCACATTCACAATGCCGGAGTTGTTGGCAAGACCGCTGCGGGCGGCGGCGTAGATATAAGGCGTTTCTACCTGTGCAAAGCCCGCCTTTACATTTCCGAATACGAACATGACTTCGGTGACGCGCTCATTGGCGGCAAGGCCGAGGACAGCGGGGCGGGCGTCCAATACATAAACCTTGCTGGTGGAGAGATTATCCGCCAAAGTGCGGTAGTCCCCGGAGAGGTTGGTCTTATAGACCACCTTGTAGGAAAGCGGCTGATTGTAGCTACCGGTGACGATTTTGCTCAGCGTCACCTGCGCGGGAAGCTGATCGCGCCAATAGAAGGAGTCGAGGGCAACGTTGGAGCTGTTCTTGATCTGTGAGAACACGTAGCGAATCGGCTGACCGGGGACAGCCTGCACAGGGCCGGTTTTCTTAATGGATACGCCGGTGGAAACGCTGGTATTCTGCACTTCAAAGGTGACGATCTGTCTGTTGAATTCCAGATAGGCGGTCATCACTGTGGGATTGATGGAGTAATTTGCGGGCGCTTTGATCTCACGGACCGTATAGCGGGACAACGGCAGCGTTTTGGAAACGGCACGTCCGTTGCGGTCCGATTTGATGGTGTCCACCACATTGCCAGCTTTGTCATAGATTTCAAATACCGCACCCTCCAGCAGCGTCCCGGCAGGCAGGCCATTGGTGGCGTTATCGTCTGCGGATTTCTTGATGATCTGGATCTGGCCGCACTCCGCGGTATTGCTCCACTCGATTTCTGTGGTGGAGCCGTAGCGGACATAGATGGTTTTCAGTTCCGGGTCCAGCACATATCCGGTGGCCGCTTTGATCTCACGCAGATAATAGCGGCCATCGGCCAGTCCCTCGTCGGCGTAGATGTAGCCGTCCTGATCGGTCACAGACTCCCCGATGGGATTGTGATTGCTGTCGTAAAGCAGGAACACTGCGCCGTAAATCCCCTTGCCGGTGGCCTTGTCCACCTTGTGGAGCAGGATTCGGGAGGTAGGGGCGTTATAGAACCAAAGCTGCTGCGTATCGTTGGCGCGGACCTCGATGGTCTGACTGCGGGAGGCATCGTCAATGCGATACCCCTTGATGGTTTCCACCTCGGTCACAACCACCGTTCCGGTGATGCCGCTGAGAATGATCTGGCCGTTTTTGTCCGTTCGGTACAAGCCCTTGCTGGAAAGTGCGCCGTTATCCACGAAGCTGCCGTCGGAATAGGTGATTTGGAACAGCACACCCTCCAGCGGCGTTTTCTTATCCGCGCTGGACAGCTTATTGATAATAAGGGAGCCCTGCGGCTGATTGCGGAACTCCAGCGTCACGGTCTGGCCTGCCTTGATGGTTGCGGTCTGCGGGGCGTCGTCCAGCAGATAGCCGTCCCTTGCGCGGGTTTCCTTTACTACCAGCGTCGTGCCGGGAGTGATGTCCGTAATCGTGAAAGTACCTGCGCTGTCCGTCACATATTTGCCGTTGGCATCGCCCACCACCGTTCCGTCTGCGGTCGTCACCATAAATTCCACATTGGAAAGGGGCTTATGGGTCGCGCTGTCGATCTTCTTCACCAGCAGGCTGCCCTTGGGAGAATTTCCAAAATAGAGCTGCACCACATCCTGTTGCTTGCCGCTGATATAGGCCGTCTGCGGTGCGGAGTCGATCACATGGCCGCTGTCGCTGGAGAGTTCTTCGACGATATAAGTGCCTTCTTTCAGCCCCGTCACGGTAAAGCTGCCGTTGGCCGAGGTCTTGTAGGTGCCGATAACCGTACCGCCTGTGCCGGAGGTGCCGGTCAGATACTTCACCTGAAACACAGCGCCCTGCACCGCTGCACCCGTCACGCTGTCGTACTTCCACACGACGAGGGCAGAAAGCGGAATGTTTTCAAAGGTCAGCACTTTACCGGTGCCGGACTTGATGTAGACCTCCTGCGTGGCCTCCTTGATGGCGTACCCCGTGGGCGGCTCCTGCTCCGTTACCTTGTACCAGCCGTCCCGCAAACCGGTGAGCCGGAACTGGCCATTCTCGCCGGTGTAGTAGGTGCCAAGGTCATTGATCTCGCCGCTGCCGGTATTGTTGCTGGCGTAGGTAACATGGAATTTCGCGCCCGGCAAGGGATCGCCGGTCACGCTGTCTACCTTTTTGACGGTCAGTGCGGGCTTCTGATGGTTTTCAAAATAAACGGTGTGGTCGCGGTTAGGGTAGAGGGTGGCAAGCTGAGAGGGCGCGTCCAGCAGATACGGCGACGGCACGGACTTCTCCGTAATTTCGTACACGCCGGGGAGCAGATTCTTCAGCTCCGCCTTGCCCTCACTGTCCGTTTTGATCTGATCAACGCTGTGACCATCTGCGGCGCGGACTTCAAACACAGTGTCCGCAATCGGCTCGCCGGTATCGGCGTCGTGCTTGTAGACAGTCAGGTTGGGGCGCTTCTGGTTTTCGATGGTCAGAGTGCTGGTTCGGCCTGCGAACAGCTCCATGTGATACTCCCGCAGGTCGAGAATGTGAGAGGAATCCGTGGCAGTTTCCCGCACGGAGTACACGCCGGGCTCCAAATCGGCAATCAGAATCTCACCCTGTTCATTGGTGGTGCGGTCAAGATAATGTGTTCCGTCTTCGATCTTGGCGATACGGAAATGTACATTTTTCAGGCGGCTACCGTCTGCGCTGGTCTTAATGATCTGCAACGAGGGCTTGATGGTATTGGTGAATACGAACTGTGCGTCCTCATTGGCGTCAAGCTGGATGATACGCTGGGCCTGGTCGATGATATAGCCCTCACAGGCTTTTTCCGTCACCACATACGCGCCAGTGGGCAGCTTGGAAAGGTCGATCTCGCCGTTCTGGTCGGTGGTAAATTCCTTGGGGCCGTAGTCACCAGCCACGGACTTAATTTCAAAAACTGCGTTGGGGATCACCTTGCTGGGATCGGTGCTGTCTACCTTGATGAGCCGCATACCGGGCTTCACATCATTGAAGAACAGCAGCTCCTTGATGCCGTCGCCGGCAGACAGCTCCACCTCCTGCGGCGTAGTGTCGAGGATATGCCCATCGCTACCGGTATCCACCTCCACGGCACGGTAGGTGCCGGGGGCAGCATTGGTCAGCAGAATTTCACCGAACTCGTCCGTGCGGAATTTGCCGAGAGAAACGCTGTCTTGGAAAATTTCAAAGGTGACATTGGCCATTGCCACCATGTTCTTGCGGTCATACTTGATGATCCGCAGACCGGGCAGTTCCTTGTTCACGAGAGAAAAGGTCGTCGTTTCGCCGGTGGCCACGGAAGCCGTATAGGTGGCGTCGTCCTTCAGCCAGCCGGTGGGCGCGGTGATCTCCTTGATCTCGTAAGCACCGGGCTTGATGTTGTCAAAGATGGCATAGCCCGCAAAATTGGTTTCAGCGGTGTAGGTCACGCCGCTCTCGATGTGCTTGATCTGCACCATGGCACCGGGCAGGTGCGCCCCGGTGTCGGACAGCTTCTCGATGCGAAGCGTTCCGTAAGACTCGTTCCAGCAGGTCAGCTCCGCCACCTTGCCATACTCAACCTTGATATTCTGTGCGGGCGTATCACTGAGTAGGTGATCCAAAGGCGCTACACGCTCATACACGGTGTAGTTGCCCGCCAGCGTCAGAGGGATGGTCACGGTGCCGTCCGAGCCGGTGGCGAAGGTGCCGACGGTGGCTCCGTCGGGATCGACCACCTCAAAAATAGCGCCGCTGAGAGGGGTATCCGTACCCTTTTCCAGCTTGATGAGCTTCAGACCGGTGTCGGGCTCTTCGGGCTTTTCCCCGTCGCTGAAATTGCTGTATGCGGACAGGCGCATGGTGACGGTAGGATCGGTATCGCACATATAGTTCTGGAGCTGGCCGTATTTGTTCTGCTCCGCGCACACAGCATAAAACACAGCATACTTATAAACATCAGTGGTAAAAGAAAGCTGGACGCTGCCGGTCTTGCCCGCCACCTCAGCGGCAGGGTACAGCACCTTGAATTTACCGCCGTAGCCATCCCCGGTGCCGGAGGTGGTGATGGTGGTAATATCCTTGTTGTTCATGTCCACAATGCGCGCTCCTGCGGGGACGGAGGCGGGATCAGAGAAGGCCACGCGGATGGCGTAATTGCACACCCATGTGTCAGAGTGAATTGTAAACACCTGCTGCTTGTACTGCTGCCCGTCCACCGTGACGGCATAGGCGGTGTCCCGGTCAGGGGTAGCGGTAACGCGGGGCGAGTAGACCTTGTTCCATGCCGTACCGCGCACATAGATGTCCTTGGCTGCGGCAAGGATGGCCTGTGCCCGCTGAAGCTCTTTTCCTGTGAGATTGGGATTGACCTTCAGGTTGTTGATGTTCCAGTTGGGGAGCAGGTAGCACCACAGCGCCATCTTGGTCGCATAGTAGGCGTGGTACTTGTTCTCCAGCTTCAGTTCCGATAAGCCGCGGGTAGGATAGCCGTTGGCGATGATACCCATGACCTTTGGATCGCTGCCCTTTTCCTTGGCGATGTATTTGATACTCTCGCCGGGGCCAACAGTCTGCGGGACGCCCTTGGTGTTGGGGTTGACGCAGTACGCGGGGATCTCCTTTGTCCTGCCGTTGCTGTCCACATAATTAAAATAGGTATAGATCAGCTCACGGATGCGGCCATTGATGGAGAGATAGGAGAGCTTCTGTTCTCCGTTGTAGATATTGACTTCGCCCAGGGCTTCCTCCTCACTGCTGGCGGCAAGGGCCGTGGCCGGGAGCATCCCCAGCACCATTACCAGTGCAAGGAGCATGGAAACCAATCGTTTTTTCATGTGCATTTTCTCCTTTTATTGATTTTGGGAAACAGAAAAGGCGGTATGCTTTTGCATACCGCCCGCGCGTTGAGATATGAAGTTGTCAGCTCACATAGATGCTGTACTCAGTGTATTGAAACACGCCGTTTTTGTAGACATTCCATGCCTCCATAGAGTAAGTCCCCGGCGGGCAGGAATTGAATAGCCCTGTGATCTGCTCCGAGCGCCACGGCCAAAAGCTCTGCGGCGTGACATCTGTGGGAATGGTCAGGTTGATCTTCACCTTGTCATTTCCGCTGGGGAATTTCACCGGCTGGCCGTTCTGCCATGTTTCCGGGTTGCCCCCGATGGCATTATACAAGGTATAGAGCATCCGGCATGTTTCGTAGAGATTGCGCTGGAATAGGTAGTCCTGCCCGCCGCTGGTGAAGTGACGCGCCTCCGCTCTCGGCATTTCCGGTTGGGGCAGCTTGCTCCAGTCACAGGTGGCGGCAGGCAGTTCTCCCAGCGGTGCGCTGGAAAAGGCGTTGTTGTTCCAGCGGGACACATCTTTAATAGTGTAGTCCGTGCCATCGTCGCAGCGGATCACATCACCCACCTTGGGAACATACCGGGAACCGTCTGTGGGTGCTGCGGCAGTCTGCTGGGGTGCGGTTCCGGTGTAGGGCTTTCCGCTTTCCACCTGCACACAGCCGTTAACGCTGTCCCAATAAACATTGAAACCGACCTGTTCGCCAATGTCCCGCAGCTTCACATAGTTGTTGCCGTTGATGACATAGGCTTCCATCTGTACTTCCCGTCCATCGACAAATACGCGATGGGTACTGCGCTCGGCCATGATCCCGGCAGCATACGCCGTGGTAGTGACGCCAGCCAACAGCAGGCAGGTAAGAAAACCGGCTGCAAAACTTCCTCGCTTCATGGTGTGTACCTCCATATCCTTTGATGGCTTCATGGTATCGCGGATACCGCCGTGTGTCAAAAAATCCGCCCTGATTTTTCAGAGCGGATTTTTAGTTACACTTCGCTGAGCAGGAAGTCCAGCGCCTTTACGATTTTGATACCGTCCACGTCGCTGATAAGGTCGCAGTCCATGGCAATCACGATCTTCTCGTAATTGTCCTGCACAGCTTGCAGCGGCGCAAGCTCCCGTGCGCGGGTTTCGGGGGCGTTCATGTTGTCAGTGACTTGGATATACTTTTTCTCATTCATCTTTGTTGCGATGAAGTCGATCTCCTTTTCACCAACCTTGCCGATGGCCACCTCATAACCACGCCGCAGCAGTTCAAAATAAACGATGTTTTCCAGAATGTGTCCCACATCGCCGCCCCGGTTTCCTAACAGGTAGGTGCGGAGGCCGGGATCGACGATATAGTATTTGCCCAACGTCCGCAGGTAGTCCTTTCCCTTGATGTCAAACCGCTTGACCTCATAAAAGATATAGGACTCCAACAGTGCGTCGATATAGGCGGAGATAGTCTGCACCGCAGGCTTGGTCTTTCTGCCATCGTCCAACAGGCCCTCGCTGACAAGGGTGCGCCCGATGGACGCAGCCGAGGTGTTGTTGCCGATGTTGTCAGCCAGAAACAGAATAATCTTGCGAAGCAGCAGCGCGTCGGTGACGGCCCGCTGTTCTTTCCGTTTGCCGCGCTCCAGAATGTCCCGCACGACCACAGCGGAATAAATGCCATCCAGCAGCATATTGGCGCGCTCCTGATCCAGCTCCGCCTCGGCCAGTGCGGGCATACCGCCAAACTGTGCGTAGGCTTCAAACAGGTCGCGCAGCTCATACGCTTCGCCGTCTTTTCCCTTGGCGCGCTGTTTCATAGTGCCGTTGGGGGCTTTGTACTCCTCCAGCAAATAGCCGTGGAAGTCCAAAAACTCACGGAAGGACAGCGGCAGCATCTTGATCTCCACATAGCGCCCGGACAGATACGTGGACAGTTCGGAGGACAGCAGGTAGGCATTGGAGCCGGTCACATAAATGTCGCAATCCAGATCCACACGGAAGGAATTCACGGCATCCTGCCAGTCCCGAACCTTCTGCACCTCGTCTAAAAACAGGTAAAGCCGCTTACCCTTGAGGGCTCGTTCCATCACATACTGATACAGCCGCTTGCTGTCCATGTCTGCAAACTGCATGGACTCAAAGTTCATTGAGAGGATCTGTTCCTCCATGACGCCCTGTTCCCGCAGATGCGCCATCATCAATTTCAGCAGGCTGGATTTGCCGCAGCGCCGGATTCCGGTCACGACCTTGATGATCTCCATATCCTGAACGGAAATGAGCTTATCAAGGTACTGCGATCTGTTTTTTAACTCCATGATTCTGTCACCACCTTTGTCAGCCATTATATCACCCCCTTTGCGTCAAGTAAAGTTTTTAATATCAATGTGAATAACTTTTTTCTTGTCGGAATTATTCACATCAATACTACTTCTGTCGAGCCTGCACACACCAGCGGTAATCCGGCTGATTCATCACGCAGGTGACAAGGGTGATGATGTTCTCTGTGCTGTCGCTCAGGACGCTGGTATCATCCACGCCGATTTTACTGACGGAGTACACCTCATAGCTGCGTGTGCCGAGCTGGGTGGTCAGCTTGATGGTGTCCCCAATGTCAAGGGTGTGGATCTTTCCGAAGTGGTTATTGACGCCGCGATTGTGGCCCGCGATAGCCACATTGCCCTCCCAAATGGAAGTGTTGGCAAAATGACCCGCGCCCTTGCGGAGTGCGTCCGCGTCCGTCCCCTGATACACCTTGACAGACAGACCGAGGGTGGGGATTTTCAGTGTACCGAGGTAGCCGCCGCTGTAATAGAGGTATTTCGTGACCGCGGTGTACTTTACCGGCGTGTAGGAGCCGGCATTTCCGCTGCTACTGCCCGAAGTCGTAGGCGGCAGGACGGTCACACCGCCTGTGCCGCTGACCGTTCCCGTGGGCGAGCCGCCCACAAGGTTTGGCGTCAGCAGCTCCCCGGCATTCAGCGTATAAGAGGTAGGCGAGCCAAAAGCAGGCGGGATGTAGGCGGCGTCCTTGCTGCGGTTCGTATTGACGGATTCAGCCGCAGTGACATAAATGGTATCGTCACAGGTGGGGCGTCCGAACAGTCCTGCGTCCGGGCCGTCAAAGTGATATTCCAATGCCGATGCAGGCATGGAAAAAGCCGCCAGCATGCAGCAGGCGGCCAGCAGCGTGGTCAGATATTTTTTCATGCGGCGTACCCTCTTTTCTTATTGATGTAGTGCTTGTAGCCTTTGTAACCGGCGTAGCCGCAGCCGCCCAGCGCCGCAGCACCCACGGGGATCAGCAGCCACAGCCAGTTAAAATCAACGCCGCTCTTTGCCGATGCCGCAGCACCGACGCTGGAAAAGACAGCGGTATAGATCACCGTATCACAGCTTGTGCGGGTGACATCACCCTTATAGTCTGCCGTGACGGTGTAGCCGATGGCGTATTTGCTGGTGGCGGTGCCGGTGTAGCTTGCCACGGCGGTATAGCGAATGGGAATGTCATAGCCGTCCGTGGGATCGACAGCTGCCTCCTGCCAGCTCACATCGGCAAGCGTCAGAGTGCGGCCATTTTCGTTCACGGACTTAGGAACAAGGGACACATCCGCGTCTGAGAGGTTGGGATAGGTGCGCTCCGCCGTCACCGTGCGGCTGCTGGTCCCATAGCCCGCTGCCTCCACCTGAATGGTGGTGTGGTCAAGGGACAGGACACCCTCATAGCCGTCCTCGGTCTTGACCTCCAGCTTCGACTCCAGCATTTTCAGAATTTCCGCCATGTCCTTGGTCTTGCTCTCCAGCGTGACCACTTCGATATGTTCCCGCGTGTCAGTTTCTGTCTGGTCATTTTTCAGCAAATCAAGGAGCGTATAGGTGCGACCCTCGCGCTCAAAGTCAGCGGTGGGGATCGTAGCGGGATCGTCCTTTGCGGTCAGGTAGTAGACCTTTTCTAATCGGTACACACCGTTTTCCTCGCTGGCTCTGACCTCGGCAGGATAGGCGGAAATGCTGGGGAGCGTATCTGCGGCAGAAATCATCGTGGATACCGTATCGGCTTCTGTCATGGGTTCTGCGGCCAGCACCGCGACGCTCATGCTGCACAGCATCAGCGCCGCGCAGAGAGCAAATGCAACTTTCTTTTTCACGCTTCGTCCTCCTTCCTCAGCGAACGGGCCGATTCTGCTCCGGTTGCTTGCGCTCCTGCGGAGAGATCTCACGCTGAATGTCATTTTGCAGCTTGCGGAAATACTTTTGCAGGCTGTCCACCACGCCGCGGCGATCCTGCACCTCCATACCGTCAAACACCTGCCCCACACGGCTCACATCGGGCTGCGGGGTCTCCACGCCGAAATTGCGGCAGAGCATATAGCTGACGCTCTCGGCGTCCATGGCGCAGTCCTCGCGGGTATAGTAGGGATAGCGTCCGTGGTCATGGATACCGGCGTGGACGATCTCACGGGAGAGCGCCGCAAAGATCTTGCTGTCGATCAGGCGGCTGGATACCGTAATGCTCTGCGTCTTAGGATCATAAACGGCGTCCTGATACATGGTGCTGCTGGTGACCACGGGAACGGGGGAGCTGTCCAGCAATCGGCGCAGGGCGGCGTCCATTTCCGGTGTATTGTCTTTCAGGCTCAGCGCCGGAACACCGGCCTTGCCGTGGGTCTGGGAAATATCGAACACACGCCCGATCTTATAGCCGTGATACTCCCTTCCGTCCTTCACGTAGGTATCCGACACGCGGATCTTCATGCCGTTCTCGTCACGGTTGACGCTGCGCCCCAGCCGGTTCCACACCTCCAGGCTGTTGATGTAGGTGATCTCCGGGTTCTGCGCCATCGCCAGCATCACATTGGACGCGCTGTATCGCGGGTTGATGGCCTGCGTGTCCAGATAGTGCAGATAGGCGTCGGGTTCACTGGTGACGCGCATGACCGCATCATCGGATAGCTGTCCCAATTCCTCGCGCTCCGCTGTTTTCTTTGCCTTCCAGTCCTCGTCGCGCTGCTGCTTCTGCTGAATCAAATCGTCTAACTTTGCCATGTTCGTTTCTCCTTTTCGAAATCAATTTATTCCCGCGTGGGCATAGCCTTTTGAATGGCTTCCCGCACGGTGTCCTTGGTAGGGGCCGTGCCATCCCGTTCTGCCGCGGCTTGCAGTGCCATCAGGCGGCTGCGGACAGAGGGGCGGGTGTCAGCTTTCCCCATAGCCGGTGCCGTAGACGCTCTCGCACCAGTCCCGCGCTCGGTCGAGTTGCTCTCGGACGGAGCGCGGGCGTTCTCTTTTTTTGCGGCAGTATCCTCCTTCACAGGCGCAGGATAGCCCATGCGTTCAAAAATGCGGTTGATCTGCTTGGCGTCCCTGGCCTTCGCCATAATTTCTACCGTCCCCGTTTTTTCCACCTTATTGACGATGGGGTAAAACAGGACACCGTAACGTTTGGCTTCCATCTGAAAGCCCTTCAAGTCCTCCTGCTTGACGGAAAAGATCGTCAGCTCCTCGCCGTCGTGGATCAGGCGCTTGAGGTTGGTCTTGCCAGCGAGCTTCTGATTGTCGTTGGCAAGGGCAATCAGCAAGGCGGCAAGATTTTTCGCCCCCAGCCCTGCCAGCTTAAGGGCACTCTCGGTGATCTGGATGCCCTCACGCACCATCAGGTCAGCGGTTTCGCCACTGGTACTCATGTTCGTGTTCCTCCTTGTTCTTTAGATTTTTCTGCCGTTCAGCCTGCGCCTGCTGGCACTGCTGGGATACCCTCGGAATGTCTGCCTGTATCCTGCGGCACAGACGCAGCTCCCCGCGCTTTTCACGCAGGGCGGCAGTCTGCTGTTGGATCTCCGTGCTGTACTTGGCCTGTGCTTCTTCATCGCTGGTGTTCCTCCTTTCCTGATAAAGTGGTTTTCTCTGCTCCTCCAACAAGCGAATGTCCCACTCCAGCACACGGATACGCTGCTCCAGCTCTGCTGCCGTGGTGATTTTGCTTGATAAAAGGTATTTGAATTGCTGCTCATACCGCTCCAAATGAATGACCTCCCGCTTGACGGAGAAGGGCAGCTTGGGCGGTAGCTTTTTCCGCCTGTTTCCCCGCAGCAGGTAGAGGTAGCGGAGATATAGGGCGTGAAAGCCGATGATTTTCTTTTTTCGGACGGTGGCCAGCTTGCCCTTTATTCGGTAACGCTTGACGGCATGGGTGACGGTCGGCGGGGTCATGCCGCCGTGCCGTTGGCGGGAGAGCCGCAGCAGAATATCCGCTTCGGTGTAGCCCTTGCCCAAACTGTCCAGACGGATCGCCCGCTTTGCGCCGGGTGGCTTAACCGTTGTGTATTTCCGATTGGGGTTGCGCCGCACCTCGTAGCCGTTTCGTCGCAGGAGCATGAGAAAGGAATCGTAGGTGTAGGCTTGCCCAATGATCGTGTCAATGTCGGCGCGGATGATGCCGCGCACGGTGGGCTTGCCGCCCTGCTCCGCCTTCCACTCGGCGTAATGCTTGCCCTTGCCCTGCGGGGCAATGACGGATAGGTCATTCTCCCGGCACAGTGCGTCTGAGGTACCGCGCACATCGTTGTAGTAGCTCTCCGGGCTGGAATGGTATTTCTGTCCGTCTATACAGGACACAGAATTGACCACCAGATGATTATGCAGGTGGTGCTTATTCAAATGGGTGCTGATAACGACCTCATACCGTTTTCCAAACAACCGCTTGGCAAATTCCAGCCCGACAGCGTGTGCCTGCTCTGGTGTGACCTCCCCCGGCTGAAAGGACTGGATAAAGTGATAGCCGAGGACGCCGCCCATTTTGCCAAACTGCTGTTTGGTTTCCATCATTTCAGAAAGAGCGGTGTCCACGCTGCTGCAATTCAACGCAGAAGTGAAAAAGAATTGCTCTGTCTTTTCGGGATTGGAAATATAGGTGATGCTGGACGCCAGCGAGGTTTTCTCTCCATCGGTGATGTAGCGTACACGGTCATCTAACCGGACGCGAATGGCAAAAACTTTGGTGACAGCCACTACCCCCGCTTCACCGCCCTCCACAATGCCGCTTGCATTTCCATGATGTTTTGAATGTCCTCCTTGCGGACATAGCCGGAGGCATTGGCAACTTTAGCGATTTGGTTGATGTTCGTACCGATGCCGGAAAGCTGACGCAGCAGCTCCGGCAGTTCATCAGGCGGACGGGGACGCAGGTTCACGCCCATGATAAGCCGCCGAATCGCAGGTTCCATTTTCAAGCCGCTGTCCTTGGATAGCTGTTTGACATGGGCGTATTCATCAGCGGTCAGGCGAACGGTGATCTGCTTGACATTGTTGCGTTTCATAGAGGCTCCTTTCCTGTTGAAGTGGGGATATTAAGGGGTTTACCCCTTAACAAGCGCATTTTGATGTCAAAATGCTATGCTTGCGACTGCAAAGCAGCCGCAGGCCGCTTGCAGTCCTAAACCAGCCGAAAAAGAAAATCAGCGCGCCTCGCCGCCACGGGTCTTTACTCTGCCGCTGATCCCTTTCACCATCTGGAGCTGGTCGTTGTAGTCCTTTCCGCGGCGGGGTGGGTTGTCGATGACCTCATACTCGGAAAGTCTCTTTTGAATGGCCGCAGACGCCGCCCGTCCCGGCCCGTCGTTATCCAGACACAGCACGATCCGCGCCACGCCGGGGTTGTCCTTCAGGTATTGCTCCAGCGCCGCGGGGAATCGGATCGAGCCATTCTTCCGCGGCTGATAGACGCCGGAGAGGGACAGCGTATTGGCGGCGCGCCAATCCTGCCCGCGTAGCTTCAGCAGCGTCAGGTAAGAAAGGGCGTCTATGGCGGATTCAAACACGCAGAGGGTTTTGCCGCCGGCGCAAAGGGGAACGGCAAAGGAAAACCGCTTATCGCTGCCGGGGACTTCACCGACGAAGGTGGTTTCTGAGAGCGTCCCACGTAGTGCGCCGTAGGCAGGGGTTCCATGTTCATAACCCACAAATACGCAGTTATGACGCTCGGCGTCCTCGTAAAGCTGCCCATGCTTGATGCAGTGGTTGATGATCTCCGCGTCAACGCCCCGGCTCCGCAGATATGCAAAAACACGCCGGGTGTCGGCGTGTTTGGGTGGGAGGGTAAATTCAGTTTTCGGGAGCGGTGCGGTCGGCTCTGATTTGGGCGGCACATGGAGCGGTTCTCCGAGAATACGCTGCACGGCATCCAGAAAGGAAAGTCCCTCCACGCGGGTCAGATAGTCCAGTGCATTTGTGCCGCCGATACCACGCGACCACCAGCACCATTTTCCATTGGAGATTTTTAGGCTGTCGTGGGTGCGGGTGGCATAGGTGTCTCCGCCGATATGGACCAGCTCTTCCGGTTCAAACCGCCGCAGGTAGGTCAGCAGGTCCATCTCGCGGGCGGCAGCGATCTGTTCCTTAGATAGGTAGGGCATGGCACTCACCTCCCAGCGATCTTTTCTCAGTCCTCTGGATAAAGAATAGAATCAGCACATTTTTGATATGGGTAGTTAAAAACATCCTTGTGATGTAGCAAATAGTTCTGGATATACTCATAGAAATTTTCAACTGCATACAGCTTTTCGATTTCTGCTTGGCTCAGTCTCCGTGCTCTCAGGTACTCTGTCATCTCGTCTTGCAGAACATATAGATGCGCGTATTTATCAATACGGACTTTCTGATCGGTAATTCCTTCTTTACCAATGATCTTGTAGAGTTCTTCGCGTTCTTTCCTCAATTTTGCGTATAGGTCATTTTCTGTAATTTTCTTGTTCATGTGCAGTCCCTTTCTATCGTGCCAAACCCGCCCGCATCCGGTGGGCGTAATTGGCGACGCTGTATCGTTTCATATAGGCGTTTTCGCTGGGGGCCGGACTGTCAAAGTCCAGCCCCTCCATACGGGGATCGTCGGTGCCGTCCAGCACCTCCTCCACCGGGATCACGCGAAGCCTGCCGGAGCATTTCAGCTCGCCGCCAAATACGCCAGCGGCACAGTGAAAGCCACGGTCACCGCACACCCAAAGCAGCTTCTTTCCTGCGGGAATATCGCCAAAGGGCTGCTTCAAAACAATAACGGAATGTGGTTCCGCACCGGCCACCTCATAGTAGCCGGACTGCTCCGCCTTTTCGTATGCCTGGATCAATTTCTTGAATTTGTGCTGCGGCTCGATATAGAGCCAGCTTTCCTGATAACCCATAATTTCCTCCGTTTTCTATTGGTTTTACCGCTCCAACTGCGGTCTGCGGCGCTCCGGCGGCCTTTGATCCTCGTCCGGCTCGGCGTCTACGATCTCCGGCTCCTTGTGGTCTAAATTCAGCAGGGTATTCAATTCCTCCAGCCGTGCCGTTTTGGTGTTCAGCTCTGCCTCGCGGGGAAACGGCTTTTGTACCTCTGCCTTTGCGGTTTCCAACTGCGTTTGCAGATTGGAAAGCTGCTCCCGGCAGGTTTGCTCCTTGATGGGCAGTCCCTCCAGTGCATTGTCCATGCGCTGCAAATTGCCGAACACATCGGTTCCCAGCGTGACCGTGTGGCGGAGCTGCCCGATCATGGTCAGGCGGTACTCCCGTGCGAAGGTATCAAAGGCCAGCTCCAGCGTCAGGCCGCGATAGCTGCCGATCTGTGTCGCCTCCGGGGAGAGCATCGTTTGGCACATGGTCAGCAGCGCCGCGCCCGCCTCTTTCTTGTCAGCGTAGGTGACGCCTGCCAGCGTAAGCGGAGAGAAACCGTCCGCGTTTGGGTGGGTATTTTCCTTGACCGTGGCAATATCCGCGCCATACCCGGCGATCCGCGCCTGCGTTTCCGCGATTTGTTTCGGAAAGCCCTTGCTGATGGCGTCCTCCAGCGCGTATTTCTGAGAAAGATGGTTGGCTTTCAGCAGCTTCAGCTTGGACACCTCAATGTCGAGATCCATCTTTTCCTTGATCATGGGGTTGCCGCTGGCCAGCGCCTTGATCTCGGCATAAGAAAGCGCCTGTTCGTCTACATCTTCGGCGGAGCGGACAGGCGATTTGCTGGTCATAATTTGGCTGATAAATTTCTGCTTGGATTCTACCAGCTGGTACAAATAGGCATCGAAGGTACCCTCGGTGACATAGCTGTAAATGTCCACCTCTGGGTTTTCGTTGCCCTGCCGGATAATGCGCCCCTCACGCTGCTGAAGGTCGGACGGACGCCACGGGCAGTCGAGATGGTGCAAGGCGATGAGCTTTTGCTGGCAGTTGGTGCCTGCTCCCATACGCTGGGTGCTGCCCAACAGGATACGCACCTGACCGCTCCGCACCTTGCCGAACAGGTCTTTCTTCTGTACCTCGCTCTTGGCGTTGTGGATGAAGGCGATCTCGTTTTCGGGAACGCCCAATTCCAGCAATTTCGCGCGAATATCATCATAAACGCTGAATGTGCCGTCATCCTTCGGTGTGCTGAGGTCGCAAAAGATCATTTGGGTGGAGCGTTGGTCTGCGGTGCGCCGCCAGATCTCAAACACATTCTCCGCGCACTTGGCGGCTTTGCTGTTGGGATCGCTGGGCAGCATGGGGTTGACGAGCCGCTGATCCAGCGCCAGCTTGCGGCCATCATTGGTGATAAGCAGCATATTGTCCACGCTGCTGTCCACCTGCCGGTTGCGGACCTTCTCGGCGCGCTCCGCCAGCGACGCCACGATCTCTTTCTGATACTCGGAGGGTTTCAGGGCGATGTTGTGGTAATGCGCCTCCGGCACGGGCAGCTTGAGCATATCCGCCGTCTGAATGTCCGCCACATTTTTGAATACGCTCATCAACTCCGGCAGGTTATAAAACTTGGCGAAGCGCGTCTTGGCCCGGTAGCCGGTTCCCTCCGGGGACAACTCGATTGCGGTGACGGTTTCCCCGTAGTTTGCCGCCCATGCGTCGAAGTGCTGTAAGCCCTGCTCCTCCAACGCCGACATCTGCAAGTAACGCTGGATGGTGTAAAGCTCCACCATGCTGTTGGAAATGGGGGTGCCGGTGGCAAAGACAATGCCGCGCCCTCCGGTGATCTCATCGAGGTAGCGGCACTTCATAAAGAGGTCTGAACTTTTCTGCGCCTCGGTCTGGGCAATACCGCCCACATTCCGCATTTTCGTGTAGAGAAAGAGGTTTTTGAAATAATGGCTCTCGTCGATGAAGATACGGTCAACGCCCAATTCCTCAAAGGTGACCACATCGTCCTTGCGGCTCTGGTCGTTCAGCTTGTCGATCTTGGCTTGCAGGCCCTTTTGGGTTTTCATCATCTGTTTGATCGTGAAGTTCTCCGCTTTTTCTCGCTTGGCTTCGGAAATGCCCATCATGATTTCGTCGATCTGCTGTTCAAGAATGGCCCGCTGGCGCTCTACGCTCATGGGGATCTTCTCAAACTGGCTATGCCCGATGATAACGGCATCGTAGTCGCCGGTGGCGATGCGCCCACAGAATTTCTTGCGGTTTTTGGTTTCAAAATCCTTGCGGGTGGCGACAAGAATATTGGCCGCAGGATAGAGCTGCAAAAACTCAGTGGCCCACTGCTCTGTCAGGTGGTTGGGCACCACAAAGAGAGATTTTTGACACAGGCCCAGCCGCTTTGACTCCATCGCCGCCGCGACCATTTCAAATGTCTTGCCGGCGCCCACTACATGAGCCAGCAAAGTATTTCCACCGTAGAGAATGTGGGCGATGGCGTTGACCTGGTGCTTGCGGAGCGTGATCTCCGGGTTCATGCCCGAAAAGCTGATGTGGCTGCCATCATACTCGCGGGGGCGGTTGCTGTTGAACAGGATATTGTAGGTCTTACAGATGGCTTCGCGTCGATCAGGGTCTTTCCAGATCCATTCGGCAAAGGCGTCTTTAATGAGTTCCTGCTTGCTCTGGGCGATGGCGGTTTCCTTCTTGTTGAGGACAGCGGTTTTCCTGCCATCGGCATCGTACACATAATCAAAAATACGGACATCCTTCAAATTCAAGGTGTCCTCAATGATCTCATAGGCGTTGATGCGCTTGGTGCCGTAGGTGCTGATGGCCTTCACATTGCCGCGATCATGGTTCTTGCCCTCAACGCGCCACTCGCCGGTGATGCTGGAGTAGTGGACTTTCATTTTGAAACGGGCGCTGCGGGGTGTATTCAGAGTATCGAAGATGAATTGGCGGACATATTCCGTATCCAGCCATGTCGCGCCCAGCCGGACGGAGATCTCGCTGGCGGTCAGGTCTACCGGCTGCACCTGTGCGAGTGCGTCGGCGTTGACCTGATACTGCGCGTCCTGCTCCGCCTTTGCCTTGGCAACCGCCCATTTCTGACGCACATTGCCGGAAAGGTATTCATCGGCAGGCAGGTACTTTTCATTTACGCCCTCGTTGTAGTCAGGGTTGAGAAATACCACGCCGGTCAACTCAGAAAACAGCGTTTCTTCATCCTTGCCGGTGAGTCTGCCCATATAGTCCATATCCACATGAGCCTTTTCGCCAATGGACAGCGCCAGCGCCTCCACCGCCGTGTCTACCTTTTCGGCGGGCTTGTGGCTGCGGATGGTGCGCTTGGTGAACAGGTCGGCCTTCCGTTTCAGGTTCCGGTCCTCGTCCAGAATTTCCAGTGAACACAGCAGGAAGTAGGAGCTGTCCTGATCGAAGGCAATGGCATTGCCACGGGAATTGATAAGGCCATATTTCCGGGTAAAAGCATCGTAGAGGGTATTCAGCTTGGCCTGCTGACCTTTGATTTCTTCTTCGGGATAGTCCTCGGTCTGATACTCCAGCAGCGTCCGCACACAGTCCCGCAGCTCGGTCATGCCCTTGATGCGGCTCTCAGCGGTCTTGGATACCTCCACCGGGTTCATGCGGCTGTTTTCCCGATAATAGATTTTGCCGTCCACCAGCGTGTAGGAGAAATTGCGGACGGTGGGGTCGGCTTCAATGGATTGGTCCTCGCCCTCCAGTTCTTCCTCCCGGTCATAGGCCGTGATCTCGCCGTGGATGTTCTGGATGGCGTTGGCAAGGAGACTTTCCAGCGGCTGATCTGGGAAGGGCGCGCAGGTCGGCTCCGGGCCATACGGCCCTGACACCATTTTCATCTCGCCCAGCACCATGTCCGGGTTGTCCACGAAGTAGCTGTTCATCTGGATACCGTCATCATTGGTTGCGAGGTGTACCCATTCTGGTTCTATGTCCACCATCCTGTCTCGCTTTTGCAGGAACAGAATATCCGAAACGACTTCCGTCCCTGCCGCAGCCTTGAACGCATTGTTGGGCAGACGAATGGCTCCCAGCAGCTCCGCCCGCTGTGCAATGTACTTCCGCACATTGGCGGTGCGCTTATCCATGGTAAAGCTGGAGGTCACAAAGGCGATGACGCCACCGGGGCGGACCTTATCCAGCGTCTTTGCGATGAAATACTCGTGGATGGACAGGTTCAGCCGGTCATACCGTTTGTCTGCCACCTTGAATTGGCCGAAAGGTACATTGCCAACGGCCACATCAAAGAAATTATCCGGGAAAGCGGTTTTCTCATAGCCCTGCACCGCAATGCCGGAGCGCTGATAGAGCTGGCGGGCCATGCGGCCGGAGAGATCGTCCAGCTCCACGCCGTAGAGCTTGCTGCCGCTCATATCTTCCGGCAGCATACCGAGGAAATTGCCGATGCCGCAGGACGGCTCCAAGATGTTCCCCTGTGTGAAGCCCATCTGCCCCAAGGCGGCATAGATGCTGCGGATGACCACAGGAGGCGTAAAGAACGCCGTCAGCGTGGATTCGCGGGCGGCGGCGTATTCGGCGTCCATCAGCAGGTCTTTCAGCTCGCTGTATCGCGGGTTCTTTTCATCGAAGAAGTCCGCCAGACCGCCCCAGCCCACATACTGTGCCAGCACCGTCTGTTCCTCCGCTGTGGCGGTGCGGTTCTCCGTCTCCACGGTTTTCAGGGTACGGATCGCGTCCAGATTGCGCTGAAAACGCTCCAGCGGTGCGCCCTCTCCGATGTGGTCATCGGTGATGCGGTAGTTGCTGCCGTTCGGGTCCAGCGGATAGGCAAGCGCGTTTTGCTTTTTCTTTTTCGGCTGGGTGAGTACCGCAGGCGGCTCGACCGGCTGCTCTGCGGCGGTGTCTTTGGCGCGCTCCACATAGAGCCATTCCGCCGCTTCCTTTTCGTTGACTGCCTTTCTGACCTGCTCCAGATAATCCTCAGCCTGCCACTCGCTGGGGAAGGTCTCACGGACGCCCTCGCTGCCAACATAAATTTCGTCCCGAATATCGTCCCAGACGGCGTAGCCGTCGTCCGTTTCGATCACGCTGAACCGCTCATAGGCGGGCGGCTGCTCTGCGGCAAGCCGTGCTGCATCCTCTGCGACCTGCTCCACAAAGCTGCGTTCCTGCTGAGGAGCATCATGCCGGTGGTTGAACAGGCTGAAAGTGCCGTCCACATACTCCGAAAGCCGATCCTTTGCGCGGCGGACGGAATCATAGAAACGGTCACTCTCGTCCGTCCCATCCAGCCGGGAGGTCAACGCCGCCAATATTTCCGCAGTCTTGCCCTTATCTTGCAGCTGCTCCTCGATCATGGGAATCGCATCGTAATAATCCGCACCCTTTGGATAGGGACGCGGAACATCGTCCGGCGCATTGTAAAAACCGTTGTAGACGATTCGAGCCAACTGCCCACGCTCATATTCCGGGATTTTGGCGATAGCGTCCTCACCGGGGAAGCGTTTCTGCGTAATGAGTTTTTGATATTCCTTGACCACATTGGAAATGGTCAGTTTGACCTCGGCATACCGCTTGCGGGCATAATCCCGCTGATAGGTCAGGCCCTTGTGGGTTTTCGCGTAGTCATACCCGTCGTGCGCTCCGCCGCTGTACTCGCCAAACTGGCCCTTGATGAATTTCTGATTCTCGTCCGGCGTATGGGGATAGCAGAGGTGGGAATAGACAGATAACCGCTCCTCAACACTTCCGCTCAGGAAAAAGCGGTCGATTTCGTCCTGGGTGATGAACATTTTGCACTGGCGCAGGAAATCCGGCTGGGCGGTGAAGCTGCGTTCCGGGTAGGAAAGGCCATCCAGCACAACGCCGATCCGGTGGGTGTTGTACTGTGACAGGCGAAAGCGTGTGATGCTGTCATCCTGGGCATAGGCATTCAAAAAGGCGTGGTATTCTTCCGCCAAAGCGGTCAGTCCGCCGTCCCTTTTTGCAAAGGCCACCACATCCGCGTCCAGCTCCGGGTATCCCTTGTGTTGGTCGTGAATGGCCAGCGTCTGCGGAAAGAGCCCCTGTTCCCGTCCCTCTTTGGTCAGCTCCCGGGCGGTCATCAGGAGGGCGTCTGCCATTTCAGACAGCACCTTGTCCGGGGCCTGCTCCAGCTCTGCCGCAGACAGGTAGGTACCTGCTTCCAGCAGCTCCAGTATTCGGGCAGACGCCCGTTCCCAGGTCACTACGGTAGGGCTGTACCCGGTGCGGACACTGTCGCCCTGCACCAGATGGATGCCGTCCTCCATGAACCAGACGGCATATTTGCGGCCCTCATACTCAATGCCGCGCCCGTTCTCTGTGCCAAACTCCCGGCGCAGGAACGCGATGCAGTCCGCCTCCGGACGCTCACGCATATAGAACACCGCCACCCGGTAGGCGCTGTTATAGGAATTGCCTGCCGTATAGAGGGTCTGGTCAATGACCGCCTGCGGGACTTCCCTCGCCGGGAACAGTGGGCCGGACAGGTTTCCCTCCGGGGCTTCGTACACAGGGGCGTCGCCGCCCATGTCGAACAGGGCAAGCTGCTCTGCCATCACCGGGGCATTTTGCAGTCCCAGCTTGATCTTGTACTCGCCGCGCTCGATCAGGCCCTCGGTCATCTCTGTGACCACGCTCCACGAAAAAACGGACTCCGATGTGCGGGAGAGGTAGCTGCCTTCCCACATCAGAAGTCCGTCCTGTTCGGCGTGGTAGCCCACCCGGATTTTATCCGTACCGGCAAGGACCTCCACCCATATATCGTTGTAGCTGTTTTTCAGAAACTCCGTGCGCTCCGCAAGGTTCTGATGAGCCTGAAAGTAATTGAAGATGTCCTGCCGCTTGTGCTTCCGCCCGCCGTCATCCAGCAGGATGGCTTCGATGAGGTGGGTATCCAAAAAGGCAGGAAGTGCGTCACTCCCGGCGTTTCCGTCATCGTCATTCAGCTGTAAATCAGGGCGTTCAGCACCATTTCCTCCGCTGAGTGCCTGAAGTTGTTCATCAGGCCCGTCCAGCGCAGCGGGTCGCTCGCTTTCAGTTCCTCCGTCACGCCCTCGGCTTTGGCCATCTGCGCCACGGTCTGTTCCACCATCTTCTGCGCCGTCTGCTCGATCTCCGCCAGATGCTCCGTCAGGCGGCAGCTCGTTTTCAGGTTGGTGTAGAGTACGCGCCGGTGCTTCATCAGGTACTGCCGCCGCAGCTCCGCGTATTTGCCCAGATGGACTGACCGCTCCTGCGGCATCAGCAGGTTCGGCACCTGAAAGCCGTCCTGCATCCGATATGTGACTTCCATGATTCTCGCTCCTTTCGGTGTCAATTTGTCTTTCTGTATTTGCATCATAGCGGTTTTGGCCGTCCTTTGCAAAAAACTGCTCCCGCTGTGCCTGCATGACCGTGCGGCTGATCTCACGCAGACCCATCTCCGCAATATCGCTGGTGGCAATGCCCAGGGCATTGATGGTGGTCGGCGTATTGAAATCATACACATGGACAAATTCGTCCAGGTCAAAATACTCGTCCGCCCGCAGGCCCAGGCGGGTCAGCAGCATATAGGCCACGCTGACCTCCAGCGCGTCCCGGTAGAACACCTCAAGGTTGAGGTCATCCAGTTCCTCCAGCAAGCTGTCCTCCCGGCAGTTCTGCAAATCTTGCAGGTAGTCCGGGAAGTTGTCCGCCACGGCATTGTGGCTGGCGGAACGCACCGCGTCTGCCAGTGTTCCTTTCTCGGCAAGGTCGCCAAAGGTGTTTTCCAGCGTTTCGATGACTGCCGGTTCAAAGGCTGCGTCCATTTTCCAGATGGGCAGCGGACGGGAAAAGCGGGATTCATGGGTGTCCGACACATCGAAATAGAGCTTCAGGGCATTCTGCCCATCGTCACCAAACACGGCGATGCTCTTGGCTCCCCGGTTCACCCATCGGCCAAACTGCCGGTTCCAGCGGTTCATTTCAAGCACCGCCGTAGCATCCGGGCGCTGGGCATAGATCAGGATCTGCTCGTCAAAGGGGCATTTGTAGTTGTAACAGGCGGCGCGGAGAAAGCCTGTCCAGTTTTGGTAGCTGGCAGTAACGCTTTTCAGCGTATGGCCGTACAGTTCGGTGATAAGCTGAAATTTTGTGGGCAAGGGAACACCTCCTCATCGCTCCGGCTCTGTCCGTTTCTTGGCTATGGGCCGGGTATTCTTTTGCGGCGCTTTCTGCTTGAAAAACTGCTTGACTTCCTGAAAGCCGAAGCTGTCCACATAGTATGCGGTTTTCTTGCCGTCCCGGTTGATGACCAGCACATCGCTGACAGACATGGAGCGCATCCGCATACTGAAGGGACGGGTGTCCGCATTGTGGCGGCTGAAAACTTCCTCAAGGGTCATGTCCTTCGGCAGCATATACGCATACTCGCGCCGGTAATCGTTGGGGTCAAACTGCTTCTTAGCTCGTTCATATCCCATAAAGCAGTAGTCCACCCGGCCCACTTCCTTGATTTGATAGATTTCATAGGTGCCGTAGGTTGGCTCTGCCGGGGGATGCTCCGGCTCATAGGTTGCGCCGTTGCGCATCATCAGCTCGGCAAACTGGCAGATATGAAAAGCTGTGCCGTCAATATCCACATGGGTATCGTCGATGTACTCACAGGGAACACACCGCTTGCCCCCGTCCAGATAGCTGATGACGATATTGCTATGGTCGGGAATCTTGAAAAGATCGTGATAAAAGGCGTCGATAAATCGGATTTCCCGATTTCCGTTCGGATTGGGGAATGCCACCACGCCTTTGATTAAAACAGGTTCCTGGTTCATTTCTTTCCTCCTCGCCGCTGATACGCGGCATATTTTTCGTCCACAGCAGCCATGCAGTCCTGACAAACCATGCCGCTGCCCTCCGGCAGATACCTGCCGCAGATCACGCAGGTGTCCTGCCGCTCGTATAAAGGTTCGTCTGCTGCCAGTTGGCGAATGTACTTCATCGGGCTTCACCTCGTTCCAGCTTTTTGGGCTTTCTATGCTGGTCTTCCCGTTCAGTCAGCTTTTCCTTAGCCCAATCCGGCAGCGTGTCCGGATTGGCAATGCCAAGCACATCCCCGATTTCCCACCGGCACCGTTCACCGGAATACAGTTCCTCAAAGTAGACGGCGCGTCCGCCAGCGCCCGGAGAACATCCGAAGCCGCCTGTGGCAAAACCAAGCTGGCAGTCGGCGGTACGGTATTCCGGTGCAAGGCTTGCAGGACGCAGGATAATCAGCTTGCCTTCCAAGCTCTCCTTTTCTCCCCGTTCACGGCAATGCTCTCTGCCAAGCGTTTCAATCGGCACCTTCCGGTTCTCACGGAATTGTTCTACCACTTTTGCCTGCTCCTGCACCCGGTTCAGAAATGCTTGCATGATTTCGAGATAATCATTGCCGGCTATCGCTTCCGGGTAGATGTAGTCGCCAAAAAAGTTCACCACCCGATAGCTGGTCATATAGGGCGCACAGCCGTCTTTGGGATTGTAGCCAAGCAATACCTCTTTGCCTCCAAGCCGGACAGCCTGCAAAATCTCATAATCACCGGCCATTTCGCGTTTATCCATGGTTCACCGTTCCTTTCCAGCTTTCTGTTCGTGGACAGGGTGTTGGAGCCGGTGTTCACCGCTGGCTCTTTCGCAAAAGTCCTCGATGATGGCGGCGCGGTCTGATCCGTAATGTCCCCAGAAGTAATTGGGCGGGCCGTCACCATCGTTCTGACAGTTGCGTTCCCATGTTACAAATTGGTCGGGAGCCTTGGGGTGTTCCCCGATTACAAACTCGGCATTGCCGACGCGGACACGCGCCGTGATCTGATATTCTGCGTTGATTTCTTTCTCGGTGGTGTAGCTGCCGTCCTCCAACTGAACCGTGCAGCTCACGTTATCTCCAAAGGGTGCCGTCACCGGCATGACTGGCATTCCAAGCACCAAGTCGGGCTGCATGACAAATTGAGCATCAGCACCCATCAGCTCTTTCGGCAGGGCAGACATTGGAAGATAGAGCCGCTGTTTGCCCATAATTTCATAACGCAGCAGGAAATCATTGAACGGATAATACACACTCATAACAGGATCTTTGATATGGCCCTTTGCGGGATTGGAGTTCACATACTTTGCATTGTCCAGATACCATTGCGGCGAGGCTCCCGGTAAGGTCCAGCCGAACATGGAGCCTGCGATCATGGCTGTCTCCTGAAAGTCCGAAATACCGCGCCGCTTGTTGTGGGTGTCAGCTATGTTCCTGTTCTCTGCCCGGTCTCCGGTGTCCCAATCGGACGGATAATAGCCATGCTCGCCCCTTTTGATGATGATAAGCTGCCCTGTCGATGCCAGGACAGAAAGGCAGGTATCGGGCAATTCATTCCTTCGCATTTTCTGCACCTCCTATCGCGCCTGCTCTTGCTGGCGCTTTCGCTGCCAGCCTTCCAACAGCTTCAAAATGACATCCTCCATCTGCTTCGGCGTGTAGCTCTTTGGGAAAAACCGCTCCAGCTTGTCATTCCGCAGCGTGACCTTACGCTCCAGCGGCTTTTCTTCCCGCATGATGAGGTCGATGATGTTCTCCGCCAGCTTCCCCTCGGCGCTGAGCTGCTTTAAACGCTTGGCCTGATCCATGGAGGGGGATACCTCGTCGCGCTCCATGACCATCGCCAGATAGATCTGCTCTTTTTCGGACAGGTATGAGATGGATTCCGCCGCAGGGACAAATTTCAGTGTGCCGCTATCCACCCGTTCAAGAAGGGATGGGATAAGGTTGTTCAGACGGATATAACGCTGGATTTGCATACGACTTTCCTGCACTTGCTCGGACAAAATCTCAACAGACACTCTTCCCTCGAAATTCTGCCCAACTTGGGCAGAATTTTTTGTGGGCCGTCCGGCCTTGCGTTTCATAGCATCCAGCCGCAGCTTGTAAGCCCTGGCTTTCTCGCTGGGAAGCAGGTCATCGCGGTGAATGTTGTAGTCCACCACCAGAATATCAGCGTCCTCATCGCTGTACTCCCGGACGATGACCGGGCGGGTTTCAAGCCCGATGGTCTTTGCACAGTAGTCGCGCCGGTGGCCTGCGATGATCTCATAGCCGCCGCCATCGCGGGGGCGGACGATCAGCGGCTCGGCAATGCCCACGCGCTCAATGCTGTCCATCAGCTGCGCCAGGTCTTGCGTGGGGCGGTCGATGGAGTACGGCTGACGCGCGTAGGGGAAAACCTGGTCAGCAGGGACGATCTGCACCCGCTCCTGCGCGTCTGCCTGCCGCTGCTCATCTGTCTTGAACAGGTCATCGAGCGAGGTCAGACCGATGTTTTTTAGGCTGCCTGCCAATGTTCAGCACCTCCCTGGTCAGATTTTCATAGGCTTGCGCCGCTTTGCCGTTTCGGTCGAGGTCGTAAATGCTCTTGTTTTCCACACTGACCTCGGCGGCGCGGATAGAGCGCGGTATCTCGCTGGCAAAGACCCGACCGGCGTATGCCTGCCGGATCTGTTCGCTGATGCCTTTTGCCAGGGTGGTTCTGCCGTCCACCATCGTCAGCACGATGCCGTCGATCTCCAGTTTGGGATTGAGCTGCCGTTTCACACGGGCGACGGTCCGCAAAAGCTGTTCCAGGCCCTTTGCAGGGAGGTAATGCGCTTGCACCGGGATAATCACGCTGTCCGCCGCACTCAGTGCGTTCAGCGTCAGCATACCCAGCGAGGGCATACAGTCGATGAGGGCATAGTCGTAACGATCCTGCACGGTGGACAAAAGCTGCCGCATGACCGTTTCACGGCTCATGGCATTGACCAGCGTGACCTCCAGCGCAGACAGTTCGATGTTTGCCGGCAGCAGATCGACGCCGGATTCGTGATGCAGGATGCCCTCATTGGCGCTGACCGGCTGGTCGGTGATGATTTTGCCCATCAGGTCGGCCAGGGTGGGGGACAGTTCATCCGGCTGCGGCCATCCCAGCATCTGGGTTAGGTTCCCCTGGGCATCTGCGTCCACCAAAAGGACTTTTTTACCTTGCCGAGAAAGACCAATGGCAAGGCTGGCGGCTGTGGTGGTCTTGCCAACGCCGCCTTTCTGGTTTGCAAGGGCGATAGTTTTCACTTCAAACACCTCCAACAAAAAAGGAGCCTCCCGGCTCCAAGTTTTACACAGCAATTATTCTTTTCTCGGAGAGTATTCTTTCTTACTCTCTCAGTCTTGTTCTACTCAGTCTTATTCCTTTTCGATTTCCGAAAGTCAAGGACTTCGATAATCAAAGGTCTTGAAATTCGATAATCGAAGTTCTGAAAATAGGCAGACTGATCCTGTTATTCAAATGCACTTCATTTCTAATGCGGTGGCAGGGCTGCGAAGTTCTTGACATAGATCATCGTGGGACGGCCTTGACCGTGATTGACGCGCTCAATCAGACCGATCCCTTTCTTGCAGTCCAGCTCTGCCATCAGCTTTGCCGCTTTTTCACTTCGGCAATGTAATACCGACATGATTTCATCAGCAGGGTAATAGATGAACACGCGGCCTTGCTGATCCAGCCAGCCATTCTTCATAGATAAGGCCATGCGGTCAAGCAGCAAACCATAAAGCAGCTTCGCGTCGGTTGACACGCCCCGGAAGCGGTCATCTTCAAAAAGCCGTTTTGGTATGCGGTAGAAAGAAAACTGTTCGGCCTCATAACCGTAATAATATGGCAAGGGCAATGCGGCCACGGGCTTCACCTCCAAATAAAGATGTATATAGAACAAGGGAGAGCGCTTTGCGGCTACAACAAGGGAGAGCGCTTTGCGGCACTCCCCCTTGTAGCGTATTCAAAATCGTTGTAAAATGAAAGCATGGTCTATACGATGAAACATTGCACTATTATCGCATCAAACGAATATATTAGTGCCAATGTTTTGCGATACAATACGAAATTACCGTATAGGGGGAATATCTATGTTGCCGACGATTAATGGGAAATCTTTTTTAGACTGTGATGTGTCTGATTTACAGATGTTGATAGATAACCCCGATTACAGAGAGTGTGAGTACATTGATTACAAGGCCACTTTTTCCTTTTTGGAATACGCAAAGGGAGATCGAAAGAGGACTGAGCATCTGGCTGAA
This sequence comes from Candidatus Pseudoscillospira sp. SGI.172, assembly GCF_050313575.1. Classification (NCBI taxonomy): domain Bacteria; kingdom Bacillati; phylum Bacillota; class Clostridia; genus Candidatus Pseudoscillospira; species Candidatus Pseudoscillospira sp. SGI.172. The sequence continues at coordinate 27,876 of NZ_JBNPLQ010000016.1, forward strand.
TTTAGAAGCGATATATGTTCTTTTGCTAATGCAGAAGGAGGGTATTTGCTATACGGGATAAGCGACCGTAACGGCATGGCCAACGAACTCTGTGGTATTGAAATCCAAGGGAACAATACAGATAGGTTTGAATTAGACAGAAAAAATAATCTTTCCTCAATCATGCCCAAAATGCCCCCTGTCAAGTTTAAATTTATTTTGCTAGAAAACGGGAAGTATGTTGTGATTATCGCAGTATCACATGATGCTTTCTCTCCCTATATTCATTTGGAGGATGAGTCGAATTACCGGATTTATAGGCGTATGGGGAATGGAAAAAGGAGCATTGGATATATGGAGTTGAGGAATATGTTTCTGCAATCTCGTTCACTTGAGAATGAAATACTCAATTTCCGTAAAGAACGGATTTCTTTTTTCTGCGGTCAAAACGAAACCGTAAGCGGAGATGATTATCGTTTTTTACTTCTTCATATCTTCCCTGAAACTTTCACAGATCCCAGCCATAACAAAAGTGTGTTTTCGCTGGAACGCAGTGGAGAAGTCAGCTATGCATCCATATTCAGTGAAATAGGTGGATTTTATGACTCTATTCCGAATGTTGAGGGACTTCGGTACAGGCAGCATTCTGGCGAGGCAGAGTGTTCTGTAGGAAAAAACGGAAGTATCGAATGTTTTGTTCCGCTTGATAATTGGTATATTTCAAAATTTGCAAACATTAATCGCGAGGGTATCGCATGGGCCGCACTTTGGGATATTATTCAATCTGTTGTTGCGAACTACTCGGAGGTAATGCTTCCCACTCTTGAAACCCCTCGCTTTTATGTTTGTATCTCCATTGTCGGGTGCAAAGGTTTGATTACAGAGCATAATGGCTTGGGGACCCATGTGGGTTCTGTTGATAGAAATAGATTGATTTGTTCCCCGGTTACTTTTGATAAAACGAATGACTTTGAATCTACATGCGAATTACTAAAGATTGAATATCTGCTTTCCATGGGGATTAAGAGAGATTCCGTATTAACAAAGTTCGTAAATACATCTCGGCCATAGAGAATATCTGGAAAGGTACCTAGGACAAAGATTTATCTCCTGTTCTATTGGATATGAAAAGGGACAGGGAAATCCCTGCCCCTGAATTTTCAAGTTTTCAGTTCGCCAGCACATTTTTCCAATATGGCTTGAAATTTCTGTGGTTTTCTATTTCCGCGTAGGCAATAGGACGATGAAAGAAAGGTTACAAGCGAATCTCTTGTAATATTCCAACCTTTTCTTCCGAGTATGGCAGTAATACGCTTTTCGAGTACCCAGCGTTGAATAGCGGTCATTGAAAACCCTGTCAGTTCCCTGATTTGCTGTGTCCGAAGGAGATCGGGCAGGTATGAAAAATGTGCCTGCAGCACCTCATATATTTGCCGATTTACATTTTCATCATTTCCATAAAGCGTATCCTTTTTGTAAAGATAGGCAAGTGCATCTGTGAGCTTAATGTGATGAATACGCCCGGTAGGGGTATCTACTATCTCATATGAGATTTCTCCGCGCCGGGTTAAATTATATGCAGTCTTGTGGCATATTCCGCACACTTCACAAAACTGCTTTTGTGTAATATACTCCGGATATGCTGCGGCAATATCCGAATAATAGGTCAGCAGATCCATTTCAGTTCTCCCTTCTGGTGATTGCCGACAGCAGAGAAAACCAATGATTCTCAGAAATGTGGTCTATCCTATTTTCTATCCTTTGTCCATTTTTGTTCGCATTTTTCGGAAAATGCGAAAGCGCCTGCCACCCCTGTTTTTCTTGTATCAAATACTCAAAAAGTCCTGATTTTTCAACGGGTTCAAGGCACAGTAACTACCGTGTACTGCTTCGATGTGACGCCTAAGTGGAACAGTTTCGAAATCAGGTTGTCCGCAAGGGCACGTGGGTTCGAATCCCACCCGCTCCGCCAACGGAGAAGTCCAGCAAACGATAAGTTTGCTGGACTTCTTCTGTTCTTGGAAAAACGTGCAGTCCGGTGGGATCGGATCAACGTTTCAACAGTGAGATCAGTTTTTGTCGGGCGGTCTGCAGTTCCTCGCAGCGTGGGAGCAGTCCTGCGGCAGACCCTCCGCGCAGCGGCTCCACAATTGTGACAATGTACCTGTAAAGTGGATTCAGGCCAGTATTGGAAATGATCCCTTTGAGGGTGTGAGCAGCATCGAAGGCCTGCCGGACCTCATTTTGGAGGAGATGGCTTTCCAGTGCGTCAAAGGCGGGGTCCTTGGAGACTTCGGTGATACACTCCAGCATAAATTCTTCGTCATTCAGAAAGCGGGGGAGGGAACCCTTGATGTCACACCCCCATTGCTCAAGAAGCTGAAGTTTTGGATTCATTTTACATCCTGTCCTTTCTGTTTCCGGCACAGCTCCGCCAGAGTCTCATACAGCGGATCCGGCTCAATGGGTTTGACCAGATGGGCGTTCATGCCGGCATTCCGGGAAAGGCGAATGTCCTCCTCGTAAGCGTTGGCCGTCATGGCAATGATCGGAATCTTTTTGGCGTCTGCGCGTTTGCTTGCCCGAATGGCCGCGGCAGCGGAAAGGCCGTCCATTACCGGCATACGGATATCCATCAGCACGGCGTCATATTCCCACAACTTGCTGGAACGGAAGGCGTCCATCCCCAGTTTCCCGTTTGCCGCGGTGTCGACTGTGCAGTCGAGTTGTTCCAGCATCCGTTTGACCACGATGGTGTTGAGTGGGTGATCCTCACACACAAGGATCTTTCGGTTCCGCAGACTGGAATAAGATTTCCCGGCGGGTGGAGACTCGTCCCCGGCGTCGGAAGAGGTGTGCTGAATGGAAAAACACATGACGGCGGTAAAGACGGACCCCTTTCCCTTTTGGCTTTTTACAGTGAGGTCTCCGTTCATCAGCCGGGTCAGCTGCCTGGCAATGGCAAGGCCGAGCCCGCTTCCGCCATAGGCGGAGGTGATCTCTGCATTTTCCTGGGTGAAAGGTTTAAAGAGATGCGGCAGGAATTCTTCCGAGATCCCAACGCCGGTATCTGCAACCACAAACTCCAGACACACCTGATCCCGGTTTTCCCAACGCTTGTCTATGGTCAGACTCACCTCGCCGCCCTCCGGCGTGAATTTGACCGCGTTGCCCAGCAAATTGATGAGGACCTGTTCCACACGGGTAACATCCCCCAGCATATGTTCAGGACATTTTACCTGCTGCCGGATTTTGAAACGAACGTTTTTTGCCGCTGCCTGTGTGCCGATAATGGTGTCGATGCTGCTGAGAACATGGGGACAGTCCATCACCTGGCATGACAGCGTGATTTTACTGCTTTCAATTTTTGACATGTCCAGGATGTCATTGATGATGGAGAGAAGATAATGAGAAGAATCCAAAATTTTCAGGACATAGTCCCGGGTATCGTCCAGGTTGGGCTCCGGCCGGGCCAGATTTTTCTGCCCCAGGATTGCAAGGCCGATAATGACATTCAACGGGGTGCGGATCTCGTGGCTCATACGGGAGAGAAATTGACTCTTGATTTGGCTGGCCTGGTTCGCGGCAGCCACAGCCTGCTCCAGCTGCCGCTGCTTTTGCTGCTCTTTTTTTACAACGTCGTCAATATCCTGCCGGGTGATCAGCATAATGTTGCAGCTGCTGCCGAGATACTGAAAGCGCATGAGAAAAAAGCGGCGTTGTCCAGTGCGGGACAAACCCAGAAACTGCACCTCGTAGATGCGGTGTTTTTGAATCATTTTTTTCAGATAAGGGAGCTGAAGCAGCTTGACCATGCGGGCGCGATCCTGCTCAGCCACGCAAGATGTGCAAAACCGCTCTATATTGTCGGAATACCTGCATTCGCCTCCGGCCTGGCTTAAGGCTTCGTTTCCAGCATTCCTCTTATAGAAGCCGGTTCGGAAATCTACGATCCCAACCTCTTCATAGTCTTTTGTCAGAACCGTGTTCATAATGTTGAGCCGGATCAGGTCGTCCGTCAGATCCCGGTTATAGAAAAACGCCAAAATATCTCCCGACTCCGGGTGCTTGACCAGATTGACATCCACCCGGATCCAGCAATACCGGTTTTCTTTGATACGGGCCAGGTATTCTTCGGATACAGCGGTGTTTCCCTCGTCGTAGGAGCGAATCAGGCCATCCGGGCTGAGCCGTTCATTCTGAGCGTCGGACATCTCGTTGTCGACAAGGAAGGCCAGGGTGCGCTTTCGGTAATCAAAGAGATCTCGATCGATCTGCACGGGGACAGGCCGTCCCACAATGCGCATGCTCTCTACCTTGCGTGTATTGAGATTGACGCAGCAGGTGGCGACCACCGAGTCCTCGACCTGATCCCGGTAAGTGAGTTCTTCCTGATAGCGCTTTTCCGCCAGCTTGCTCTGGGTGACATCCATGCTGACGCCGTAGCCGGTAACAGGCCTGCCCTCCTGATCGAAGGCGACAGAATAGGTTACCCGTTCGCACCGACGGCTGTGCGTCTGTGGGTTGGTCACCCAAAAATCACCGCTGACCTTGCTCGCCCCACATTCCATGGAATGGAGCATGCCCTTCAGCTCATCAAACTGCTTGGGAGAGATCCCCAATTTGTCAGCCACGGAGTCCGGGAAGTTTTCAAAAACGAGCATTTCCCCGTCAGCTCTCGGGCTGTTCTGGGGCAAAATCACCCGATGGTTTTGAATGTCATATTCCCAGACGGTGATACCGGCACCCTCAATGGCGATGCGGTATCGCTCCTCGTTTTCGCGCAGCTTTTGCTCCGCCTCTTTTTGACCGGTGATGTCCACAAAGGTGCAGTAAAAATGTTCTGCGCCCTCTTGGCTTCGGCAGAGAAGTGCGTGAATGGAGATCCATTTTACTGTGCCGCCTTTGCACACCAGACGATTGATATTTTCAACATAGTTGCTGTTTGCGAGCTGAGCTTGGGTGGTCGACATCATGTTCGCCAGGTCGTCCTTATAAATGACACCCGACATTTTATTATGAAACAGTTGTGTAAATTCCTGGCGTGTATAGCCCAGAAAGCTGTAAAACCCCTCGTTGGCGAATGTGACGTCCCAGTCCGGATTGAACTTGCAGATGAACACACCGCCTGGAATGATGTCATAGAGATTACGGATTTCCTGATTCTGAGCCTTGACCAGAAGCTCTGCGTTCTTCCGGGCGGAAATATCATTGATGATCCCAACCAGCGCAGTGCGCCCGCTTTTCGTCAGTACGGCTTTCCCGCGGGACTCCACCCAGATAGTGCTGCCGTCCCGGCGGATCATGCGATACTCCACCAGGTAGCGTTTATTTCGCGCCAGCTGCGCAGCCGTGGAGCGGGCGATGGCGTCGCGGTCTTCCGGGTGGATCAGATTCGCGGCACAGTTGTTTAAAGCAGCCCGGAAAGCTTCCTCGGAGGGATAGCCGAGAAAGCCCAGTAGCTGGCGGTTCACAATGAAGATTTCCGACGACGGATCATCATATCTGCCCAGAATGCCGCCTTCGATCATGTCGTTGAGGAATTCCTGATGGAGCTCCCGCTCATACTGCTCCGTCAGGGAAAAAGGCAAGTATTCGCCGTCCTGTTGTATGGAGTCCGGGATGGACATATGAAGGGCATAGATTTTGAGCTTGCCGTCCTCTGGACGGATGAAAGCGCTGCATCGGCAGAGCAAGGTGATGCCGCAGCCGGTTATATGACACTTCACATGCGCTGCGCCGGTCCCGTCTGCCTGCGTTTGATCGACACAGCTGAGGTATTCAACCTGATATGCGAAGGGAGCGGATTCCATTTTCCGTTGAAAATACTGTCCTGCTTCCGCGATCCCGCGGACGTCCTCGTCTGCGCCTGTCCCATACCACCAAATGTCCCGGCTTAAGAAGGAGAGCGCTTTTTCTGCATCCCGCTGTTCCAGGTCTGCGGACAGAAAAGCCTTCAAAAGCGTCAGCGCGGATCCCTCAGTCTGTAAGCTCATATCTTATCGTCCTTTCGGAGGAACGCATGCGGCCCTACATTTGGGGCCGCATGCGTTTTTTCCGGCTGCTGTGGAGTTGAATTGCGTGCTGTGTCAGCCTTGGGTCGTGGCCTTGTGGAAATGTTTTTCCCGGTACATTGCAGCATCCGCGATCCGCAGCAGCTCCTGAACCGTGGCGTAGGTGGTGTCAAATCGGTCTGTGTACGCATAGCCGAAATCGGCTTGGACCAACGAGGTGCCCTCGCCGCAGTACGGAATGCTGCCCAGCGCTTTCCGCATCCGTTCAACTGCGTCGATGACCTGGGCCTCGCTGCATTCGGTGAGGATCACCACGAACTCGTCGCCTCCGTAGCGGATCACAGAATCGCTCTGACGCACCGTCTCCCGCAGTTTCTTTGCCGTTGCGACCAGGAGACTGTCCCCGGTCTCGTGCCCGTACCGGTCATTGATCTGCTTAAATCTGCTCAAATCAAGCAGCACGAGGCCCAGTCGCTTGGCCACGCATTTCTGCGCATGGTGGGAAAACATCAATTCAGAGAGGTAACGCCGGTTGTAGGCACCTGTGAGCGCGTCCGTATAAATCTTTTTCTGGGTCTCCTCGATCATCTGCTCGATCGTTTTCCCGTTAGGCGGTGTGATCATCAGATGGTCGGAAATGTGGCTGACCAATTCAAGGGCAAATTTGTGGCATTTTCCCAGATTGTCCTCTACCGTGACCGGGTTGGACACGACATAGAAAATGTTGTTTTTGATGTATTCGTATTTGGTCATACGGCAGTCGTTTCTCAGGGCACAGATGCTGGAGCAGTTTTCGCACCGGGTGCCTTTACCCCATACGTTGAAGCAGGTATAGGGCTTGTAGGCGAGCCCGCCTTCGTTGGGCAGGCTGACAACGGATGTATTGACCGGGTCCACCAGCCGTGCCACGTCGAAGATCTGGGTCAGAAAGGCGAGCAGTTCCCGAATATTGGAAAGGGTGAAAGGCCTGCTCAGGTCAAATCTGCGCAGGGTGGGGGAGTGAGAGAGGGCATCCAGATAGTTTGTTTCCATCAGCTTCAGTGCGGTGATGTTTTCCATGTGGGCCATCAGAATATATTTGGTGCCCACCTGCTGGATATACTGAAGCGTGAGACGGATCCAAAGCTGTTTTCCGTGAGCGGTGACGCGCCGGTACTCGCATTCCTCCCGCTCTTGCGTTTCCGCGCAGGAGCAGCATGCGGCCAGCACACTCTCGTGATGTTCGGGGGCGATAAAATCGAGAGGAGAAGTATCGGCGGCGAAACCGAGCAGATCCTTGAATGCCAGGTTTACCCGCAGCAGTTCGAGTTCGTCTCCGTTGAACCCGCAGATCGCTTTGGGGGACGGGTCGTCTGAAAACAGAAGGAGCATTTCCGGCTCCAGGCTCCAGAGCCGGTCCGGATTCAGGCCGGCATACCGACCGGCTTCGACGGCTGTCTGGGCCGCGGAGTTCGTTTCACGCACCAAATTGACATAATCGTCTACGGGCATAGGCCTGGCAAAATAGAATCCCTGCACATAATCGCATCCGGCACTCCGCAGAAAGTCCACCTGCTCCTGGGTCTCCACGCCCTCTGCAATCACCGAGAGATTCAGCCATTTGGCCATGCGGACGATGGAGGCGATAATATTCTCTCCGCGTCCGGATACACGGGTCTTTTCAAAAAAACGTATATCGATCTTGAGCGCATCCACATCTACGTTTTTCAGGACACTGAGAGACGAATATCCGCTTCCAAAGTCGTCTATTAAAACAGTGAAGCCGGCTTTATGCAGCTGGTTTACCACCTGCTCCATCATCTGCGGGTTGCCCATATAGGCGTTCTCGGTCATTTCCAACTGGAGGAGGTGGGGAGGGACCGCGTATTTTTGGATAAGATCGGTGATGATGTCCACCAGATTCGGGTCATACAGATTGACTCTGGACACGTTTACAGAGATGGGAGAGGGCGACATGCCGTGCTGGAGCCATTGATGAAGCAGAAAACAGACCGACTCCCACACAAAGTAATCCAGTTTGGAAATAAATCCGTTCCTCTCGAAAATAGGAATGAATTCGTCGGGAGAGATCATGCCCTTTTGGGGGTGGTGCCACCGTACCAGCGCTTCCCCGCCCGCGGGCCGGTTTGTGAAAAGCGCATATTTTGGCTGCAGATAGATGCAAAACTGCTTTTGTTCCAACGCGTCTGACATTTCGTTGACGATCTCCTGCTCCTCCTCCAGCCGCTGTCGGAGTTGAGGCTGATAGATCGCGGTGGTGCTGAGATATTGCCCCTTGCAGGTTTTTGCCGCCAGCTCCGCCCGATCCAGCATCTCGTTGACCCCCAGGGAGAGGTCATCCAAAAAATAGACGCCAAAGACCGGAACGATATTAAAGCTGCGGTTGTAGGATTTGATGCGCTCTTTTGCGTGCTCCAGGTGGAGCAGGACCGCGTCCTTTGTGGAGTAAGCAAAGCAGGCGGCGAAAACATCTGCTTCCATCCGCCCGTAAGTATAAGTGTCGCTGGAATATGCGGCTCTGAAACTGTCCGCCAAAAAACACAGCAGTTTGTCGCCTTCCTCGCTGCCGAAGAAGGAGTTGATCAGTTGAAACTGGTCAATGTTCAGGCGCAGAAAAGCAAAGAGGGTCCCGGGATTTGCATCCAGCATTTTGCGGGTCATCTGGAAAAACTTTGTCTTATTGTAGATCCCGGTCAGCGTGTCGTATTCAGCCAGAAATTTCAACTGATTGAATGCGGAGAACTGGCTGCGCTCAATGGCATTTTTCAGCCGGAACCGAATAATGTCGCCGTTGTACGGCTTTGTGATAAAGTCCCACGCGCCCAGCTTCAGCGCTTCCACCGCGGACTGGTCGCCCATGTTGTCTGCTGCGACGATGAGGGGAAGGTTCTTATAGGCGTCCATTTTCTGGATGGCTTTCAGAAAGCCGAAGCCGTCCAGTACCGGCATGATCAGATCCAGAATAACTGCGGAAATGGAGTTTCCATACTTGCGCAAGAGATCCAGCGCCTCCTGCCCATTTTCCGCCTCAACCAGAGCATATTCTGCGGAGAGCAGCTTTACCAGCACCTTGCGGTTGACGGTTGTATCTTCCGCAATCAGAATCGTTGTTTTAACCGGCATGGGTACGTCCCTCCCATAAGTGATCGGCTCTCGATCATTCCCGCTTTGGATTTCTTGTTTGATTCGAGCCCTGCCTGTATGCCGCCGCGGGTGAGAAAAATCGCTTTCACCTGAAGGGCTCACCAGAATTTAGTACAAATGTAACACAATCCGCCATAAATTACAACAATTTTTGACAAAAACGTACACTTCATCCAGACACATAGTGAGGGAAACAGTTTTTCCAAAAAATTCTTTCCGGAATCGGAAAACTTACAAAGAAAACACCCCCTGACGCAGTTCGTGCAGTGCTGCGCCAGGGGGGATTTCTCCCGGCGGCCCTGTGAGAGGACCGCCGGGAAACACCATTAGAAAAATTCAGCCAGCCCGTCGGCCTCCGCCCGGGCCTGCGCCAGCAGAGCCTCCGCGTCGTTTCGGACATCGTCCAGCCCCTCGGCGCAGAGCAGCAGCGGCTCTTGGATCCCGAACATGCCGCACAGCCCGCGGATCTGCCGCCAGCCGCACTCATCCTCGGAGCCGTCGTAAGAGCCGCCCCGGGTGGTGATATAGAGGAGCCGGTCCGCCCGGCACAGTCCCACGCACCTTCCGTCCTCAGCGTAGCGGAAGGTGACGTTTACCGCCGAGATGTGCTCCAGATAGAGCTTGACCACGGCGGGGAAAGAAAGCTCCCAGAAGGGGGCGGCCAGCACGATGCGGTCGGCGGCGGCAAACTGCCGGGCCAGAGCAAAGTCGGGGCCGTCCAGAGCGCCGGAGCGCTCCTGCTCGCCCCGACGCGCCACCTCGGCCCCGGAGAAGGGGCGCAGCTCCAGCGCCGCCAGATCCACCTGTTCCACCGACCAGTCGGGATTTTGTGCCTGCCACCGCGCTAAAAAGTGCCGGGCCAGGGCCAGTGTCCGGGACTGTTCGCCCCGGACGCAGCCGTCCAAAAATAACAGCTGATTCATAAAACGCCTCACACCAAATGAAATTCACGCAGCCCCGTCAATACCTCTTCCGCCAGAACGGCCTGTCCGGCGGCGTTCAGGTGATGGGGCGGGTGGTCGTTGTACCACTGGGTCTGCCCCTGAAACCGGGGCGTGGTGTCCCGGAAGGGGACGCCATGCCGGCGGCACAGGGCCGCCAGGGCGCCGTTCCACTCCGGCAGGCGGGCCTGGGAGCCCGGAAAGCCGTAGCCGTATTCAAACCACAGAATGGAGAGCACCAGCAGAGGACGCCCTCCGTTTTCCAGGAGGATGGCCTCCATGTGGGCCAGATAGTCCGCCAGCGAGGACTCGGGCAGCTTGATGTCATTGGTGCCGAAAGCCAGGATGGCTCCATCCGAACCCTCCGTGAGGCGGCGAAATTCCCGGCGGGCAAAGGCAGTCCCGCCGCCGGGCCAGCCCTCGTTTCGAACTGAGGCGTCTCTGCCCTCCTGTTGGAGCAGGGCCTCCAGCCGGGCGGGCCAGGCCTGGGAGAGCGGGCCGGGATCACCCGCGTCCCCCAGCCAGTAGCGGGTGTTGGAGTCCCCGAATGCGGTAAAAGTCATTCGTCGCACTCCTTGCAGTAGCCGTAGAAGGGGGATTTCCCCGTCCGCACGGCCCATTGGCGCTCTCCGTAGGCGTAGTGCCACCACTCGCAGGGATAGTTCACCAGCCCCACGGAGGTCATCAGGTTGTACAAAATCCGCCGGGCATCCCGGCAATCCTCCTGACCGGGCGGGCAGGAGCGTTCCAGCCAGTCGGTGTGGGCCATGGCGGTCAGATCGTCGAAGCCGGTGCCCATATCCAGTGCAGTTCCGTTTTTGGACAGGGTCAGATCCACCGCCCCGCCGGTGGTGTGGGGGGCGGGCCGGTTCCGGCGCTTCACGGGCTTGGCCACGAAGGTGTCCAGCACCATTTCGATCTCCGCCGGGCTGGCCTGGAGGCGCTCCCGGATCACGACTTCCCGGAACTGATCGTAGAGGGCCTGCTGGAGCCGCATGGTGCGCAGACCGTCAAATATGAGAAGAGACCAGCCCTCGGGGAGTTTTTCGGCCGCCTGGGCCAGACGGAGGGCCAGCCCCCGGCGCACCAGACATTGCCCCAGCGCCCCGGGCAGGCCCTGACAGAGGTAGGCCGCGCCGTAGGTGATGCGGAGGGAGAGGGTGGTGGGGTCGACCAGGGGATCCCCGTTCTCCGCTGGGGGCGGGACCCGGTCCCAGTTCTCCGCCGGAGCGGGAGGGATGGGGGCCAGAAAATCACGGGGGAAGCCCATCAAACCACCTCGAACCAGCTGGAGAGCACACCGGTCTGAACAAAACCGACACTCTCGTAGAGTTTGACGGCGGAGGGATTGGCGGTAGAGACCACCAGATCGCAGGACGGGACCTTGGGGAGGCCGTCCAGCACGGTGAGGAGCAGGGCGCGGCCCAGCCCCTGCCGCCACAGGTCGGGATCAATGGCCAGGGTGGCCAGATGGGGGGTTTTCTCCGTGAGATCCAGCTCGTAGACGCCGACCGGTTGATCGCCCCGCAGAGCCAGTCCGCAGCGGTGGTTTTGGACCTTCAGGTCGGCTGCCCCAAAGGTCCGGGCATTGGGGACATCCCGGAAGGCGCGGTTGACCAGCTCCAGATAGGTCTTTTCCTCCTGCGGCTTTTTGACCGGCCGGAGGGTGAGCCGGTCCTCGGTGCGGGGCCGGTCGGGGCCCAGGGGGCAGGACATGGTCACCATGTCATGGACGTGGGTGAGCCGCCACACCCCCACGGGGCCGGGGCGAAGGGGTTCTCCCTCGGGGAGAGAGGTAGCCAGAACCTGCTTTGCCCCGGCCTTTTTGAGCTTTTCCATGCCCTTGCCCAGCGCCTCGCCCAGCCGTTCCTCGGGACAGTCCCGGAGAATGAGATAGCCGATGCCCCGGGCAGGCACCTCTTTTTGGATAACTTCCAGTACCATGGCGGGGCCTCCTTACAAAATGATGAGCTCCTTGGGAGATTGGGTGATGTCGGTGCAGCCGCCCTCGTCCATGCGGACCACGTCCTCGATGCGCACGCCGAACTGACCGGGGAGGTAGATGCCCGGCTCAGCGGAGACCATGGCGCCCACGGGCATGGGCGTGGTGTCCCGGGTGTTGGCGTTTGGGCTTTCGTGGATCTCGATGCCCACGCTGTGGCCGTAGCCGTGGCCGAAATAGGGGCCGTAGCCCGCGTCCTGAATGACCTGGGCAGCGGCGGCGTGGATGGCGGTGCCGGGGACGCCAGCCCTGGAGGCGGCGATGCCGGCCCGCTGGGCGGCCAGCACGGTCTCATAGACCTTGCGCTTGTCGTCGTTGATCTCGCCCAGAGCCACGGTGCGGGTCATGTCGGAGCAGTAGCCCTGATAGACGCAGCCGAAGTCCATGGTGATGAACTCCCCCTTCTGCACCTGCCGGGGGCCGGGGATGGCGTGGGGGCGGCTGCCATTGGGGCCGGAAGCCACGATGGGGTCGAAGCTCATCCGCTGTGCGCCGAAGCGGAGCATGTCGTAGGTGAGCCTGGCGGCGATCTCGGACTCAGTGACGCCGGGCTTGATGAAGTTCAGGATCTCGGTGAAGGCCCGGTCGGTGATGCGCTGGGCCTCCACCATCCGGGAGAATTCTTCCTCGTCCTTGGCCGCCCGCAGACCTACTACGAGGCCGTTGGCGGGGACAAGTTCCGCGTGAAGGGCAGCTTTCAGGCTGTTATACTGGGACAGGGACATGTAGCCGTCCTCGATGCCCAGCTTTTTGACGCCCTGGGCGTCCAGGAACTCGTTGATGAGAGCGATATAATTCCGGGCGTGATCCACCATCACCACCTCGGCGTCGGCGACGCTCTCCCGGGCTGCTTCAATGTAGCGGGAGTCGGTGATATAGCGGGCGGCGTCGGGAGCGACCACGGCAAAGCCCTCGCCGTGGAGCCCCACGGCGTAGAATTCGCCGGGCTCGGAGTTGACGAGCATGGCGTCGATGTGATATTCCGCCAGCTTGGCGGCGATTTGCTTGAGATGGTTCATGGTGATGACTTCCTTTCTTTGTTTACGGCTGGTCGGTTCGGCCCAGCAGATAGTCGGCGGAGACGCCGAAGTGGTCACAGAGGAGACAGAGGCGGGGGAGAGAGGTGGTTTTTGTCCCTTTCTCCATCTCACCGATTTGGTTGGCGCTTACACCCGGCAGGGCTGCCAGCGATTGTTGCGTCTCTCTGCGTTCCTTTCGCAAGGCGCGGATTCGACTGGAAAACTTTTCTTGATCAAACATAAGAGCCTCTTTAACGATTCATCTTTTAGATGATATATTCGTCTAAAAGATGAAGGGCGGAGATTGAGCACAATGGATCAACTGGAAGAACTGTTTTTGGCACTTTTTCCGCAACGCATTCCAGATACTCCAAATGATCAGGAGTACACACGGTTAGAACAAATCCTGTTGGAACGAGTGCGCGCCGACAGCGGGGAGCCGATGGTGGAGAAGCTAACCGATTTTTGGGCAGAAAAGGGAGAGGCCGACTGTCGGCGGTTCTTTCGGGAAGGACTCCGTTTGGGTCTGGAGCTGGTACGGCTCCTATAACGCCCCGCGGTACAACGCCTTCATGGTCAGCGCGTCCTGCTCCTGGGTCCCGGCGCTCTCACAGATGAAGGTGGGCGACCAGCCCCGGCGGGCCACGGCGGCCATGAGGGGGGCGGGATCGGGGCCGAAGCCTCCGTTGTCGGCAAAGGTGCGGTGGCACTTTTCTCCCCCGTTGGGGGTGAACTCGATTTGAGAGAAGTGGCTGTGGAACTGCCCGGCCCGCTCCGGGCCCAGGGCAGCCTCCATCTCATCCAATATGGCCTCGCAGGCTGCCGGGCCGGTGAGCGCGCCCAGAGTGCGGGCGTAGAGATGGCCGAAGTCCACGCAGGGGATGAGCCGCCCGTCCGTTTGGCACAGCTCCAAAACCTCGGTGAGGTCGCCCAGCTGATTGATCTTGCCCATGGTCTCCGGGCAGAGGGCGATGTGGGAATAGCCCTCGCCCTCCCAGATCCGCAGCACCTCGGCCATGGAGACTTTGGCGATGTCCAGCGCCTCCCGGCGGCTGCGCTTCATCAGCGCCCCGGTATGGATCACCACCCGGCGGGCCCCCATCCAGTCGGCGGCCCGGCAGGACGCGAGAATGTAACCCGTGGTCTTTTTCAGGCTGTCCGGGTCGGGGTTGGCCAGATTGATGAAGTATGGGGCGTGAAGGGAGAGGGAGATCCCAGCCTCCAAAGCCGCCTCGCCCAGCTTCCGGGCGGTGGATTCCCCCACGTTGACCCCCTTGCCGCACTGGTATTCATAGCAGTCCAGGCCCAGCGCCGCCAGCCAGCGGGGGGCATCTGTCGAGGACTTGTAGGGAAAGGCGTCGGCGTTGCCCGCCGGACCAAATTTCGCGTTTAAGATAAGATCCCTTCTTTCTGCGGGGGAAACCTCAGCGGCGGCGCTTTCCGGCCAGCCGGAACGGGGTCTCCGCCGCGTACCGCACCGCCCGAAGAGGATTCTTCCCAATGGCGATGGGTTTTACCAAAACTGCCCGGATCCCCGCCCGGTTGGCCCCCCAGATATCGGTAAAGATCTGGTCTCCCACCATGATGGCCGCCTCGGGAGGGATGCCGGTCTCCTCCAGCGCACGGCGAAAGCCGGAGATCCCCGGCTTTCCGGCGTGGCGGACGCAGGGGATGTCCAGCGCGGCACAGAAGTCGGGGCAGCGGCGGCTCTTACGGCTGTTGGAAACCACAAAGAGCCGGATGTCCGCCGCATCCAAAGCCTCCTTCCACCTCCGCAGGGCGGGGGAGGGAAGGCGTTCCTCGTAGGATACCAGAGTGTTGTCCAGATCGGCCAGCACCAGCCGGATCCCGGCAGAACGGAGCGCCTCCGGGGTCAAATCAAAAATACTGCCCGCCACGTGGGCCGGGACCAGGGGAAAGGCCAAAGGATCACCTCTTTTATCACCGTGGGGCGTTCTGTTTCACAGAGCCCATACATATAAAAAATTATAGCACTTTCTATGCCGTTTGGACAAGGGGGAAATCAAATGACGCAAACGATGATTCTGGCCGCCGCGCCGGGCCAGGCCGCCGCCGCGGGCGGGTGGGGTCTGACCCTGGCCCATCTGGCCTATCGGGTGGGGGGTGGCCCTCACCTCTTCCGGGCCAACGCGCCGGTGGCCCCCCGGGGCGGCCTGTTGGTCATGGAGGCCGATCGCTTCGACGGCGCGGGGGAGAGCGAACCCTTCTGCAACGAGGTGCTCCGGGAGTGCGCGGCCCGGAAGTTCACCGGGGTGGTCTGCCGGTTCCGGGGGCGGGCGATCCCGCTGCTGGGGGAGATCGCGGGCAAGCTGGGGGAGCTGTGCGGGGGCCGGGGGCTGTCCTGTTATGTCACCGAGACCTATGGCGCGGCAGCACCGGGGGCGAAGGTCCTCATTCCGACAGCCCTCTCGGGAGGCTCGCTTCAAAATCGTCTGGAGGAGGCTCAGGGGCGGTTTGGCCCCGGGCGGGTGGCCCTCTGGGTCGAGCGGTCGGCGGAGGACTTCTTGCTGCCCTCGCCGGGGGGCGCGGGGGCGCCTTTGACGGCGGAGGAGCTGTCCCGCCGGCGGGCGGAGCACAGCCCCAGCGTTTTTTTCTCCGATGAGCTGTGCGCCCACTACTTTACCTACATGGCGGGGGAGAAAGGCCACTTCGTCCTGTTTGACGATGCCGGGAGCATCCGAAAAAAGCTCCACATCGCGGGCCGCCTGGGCATCCAGACCGCCTTTCTGCCCTATGAGAGCACGGCGGATCTCCTGCCCGAGCTGCTGGAGCGAAAGGCACCGCAGGGAGAAAATCAAAATTAGCCTATCATGATGAGAAAAAAGCCCCGTGTCCAGATGGACACGGGGCTTTTGACGCTTTTAGAAGAACTTTTTCTTGTTTTTCCGGGCGGCCTCAGACTTCTTGCGGCGCTTGACGCTCGGGCTCTCGTAGTGCTCGCGCTTGCGCACTTCGGCCAGGACTCCGGACTTGGCGCAGCTGCGCTTAAAACGCTTCAGCGCATTGTCCAGGGACTCGCCCTCTTTTACGTGGATTTCCGACATTGACTTCCCCTCCCTCCGAAGCGGCGGCAGGTTGTCCGCCGCGAAAGGGCCACATAGAGCTATGGCTTTAACAGTAGTATTATATGAAAAAAAGGCCCATCTGTCAAGTTGGAATTTTGATTTTGCATCGCAAATCGGAAAATGGCGCCTGTTTGTTCTTCCCCCAGGGGAGAAAAACAGCGGTTTACGCCTGGGGTTTGACGATAAAGTTGACCAGTTTGCCGGGGACGTGGATGATCTTGACCACGTCCATTCCGTTGAGGAATTTGGCCACCTTGGGCTCAGCTTTGGCCGCGGCGACGATGGCATCCTGGTCGCTGCCCACGGGGACTTCCACGGTGCCCCGGAGTTTGCCGCCCACCTGGACGGCGATGGTGAGGACGCTGGATACGGTCTTGCTCTCGTCGTAGACGGGCCAGTTCTGCTGGCAGGCCATGCCGCCGCGGGCGGCGGCGAAGCCCAGGCTCTCCCACAGCTCTTCCACCATATGGGGGGCGAAGGGGGAGAGCATCAGCAGCAGCGCGCCGAAGTCGCCCCTGGAGCAGCCGTTGGCATAGAAGTCGTTGACCAGGGCCATGAGAGCGGCAATGGCGGTGTTGAACTTCATGGCCTCGATATCATCGGAGACTTTTTTGATGGCCTTGTGGACGGCCGAGATATTGGCGGGGGAGTAGTCCGGGCTGTCGGTGAGCTGCTCGGAGAGGTTCCACACCCGGTCCAGGAAGCGCTTGCAGCCCTTGACGGCGTTGTCGCTCCACGCGGCGGCCTTCTCGAAGTCTCCGATGAACATGATATACATGCGCATGGTGTCCGCGCCGTAGAGGGCCACCACGTCGTTGGGGTTGACCACGTTGCCCCGGGACTTGGACATCTTTTCGCCGCCCTCCCCTAGGATCATGCCGTGGCTGGTGCGCTTGGCGTAGGGCTCCTTGGTGGGTACCACGCCCAGGTCGTAGAGGAACTTGTGCCAGAAGCGGCTGTACAGCAGGTGGAGCGTGGTGTGCTCCATGCCGCCGTTGTACCAGTCCACCGGGGACCAGTAGTCCAGGGCCTCCTTGGAGCAGAGGGCCTCGCTGTTGCCGGGATCCATATACCGCAGGAAATACCAGGAAGAGCCGGCCCACTGGGGCATGGTGTCGGTCTCCCGGCGGGCCTTGCCGCCGCAGTGGGGGCAGGTGGTGTTCACCCAGTCGGTCATCTTGCTGAGGGGGGACTCGCCGTCGTCGGTGGGTTCATAGCTCTCCACCTCAGGCAGCAGCAGGGGGAGCTGATCCTCGGGGAGGGGCACCCAGCCGCAGTGCTCGCACCAGACCATTGGGATGGGCTCGCCCCAGTAGCGCTGGCGGGAGAACACCCAGTCCCGGAGCTTGTAGTTGACCTTCTCGTGGCCGATGCCTTGCTCGCCCAGCCATTTGGTCATGGCGGGGATGGCCTCCTTGACGGTGAGGCCGTCCAGGAAGCCGGAGTTGACCATGATGCCGGTGTCGTCCTTGAGGGTGAAGGCCTCCTCCTGGACGTTGCCGCCCTTGACGACCTCTACGATGGGCAGGCCGAACTTCTTGGCGAAGGACCAGTCCCGGCTGTCGTGGGCGGGGACGGCCATGATGGCGCCGGTGCCGTAGGAGGCCAGGACGTAGTCGGAGATAAAGATGGGGATCTCCTTGCCGGTGACGGGGTTGACGGCCCGGACGCCCTGAAGCTCCACGCCGGTCTTTTCCTTGTCGGCGGTGAGCTCGGTGCGCTCAAAATCGCTCTTCCGGGCGGCTTCGGCCACATAGGCATCCACCTCGGCCCGGTTGGAGAGCTTGTCCGCCCACTTCTTCACACATGCGTGCTCGGGGGAGATGACCATATAAGTGGCGCCGAACAGGGTGTCGGGCCGGGTGGTAAAGACGGTGAGGGTGTCTCCCTCGGTAGTCCGGAAGTCCACCTCCGCGCCGGTGGAGCGGCCGATCCAGTTCTTCTGCTGGACCTTGACCCGGTCGATGAAATCCACCTCGTCCAAATCGTCGATGAGCCGCTGGGCGTACTCGGTGATCTTGAGCATCCACTGACTCTTCTCCTTGCGGATGACGGGGGAGCCGCAGCGCTCACACACGCCCTCGACCACTTCCTCGTTGGCCAGCACGCACTTGCAGGAGGTGCACCAGTTCACGGGCATTGTGGTTTTGTAGGCCAGGCCCTTTTTATAGAGCTGGAGGAAGATCCACTGGGTCCACTTGTAGTAGGCCGGGTCAGTGGTGTTGACCTCCCGGTCATAATCAAAGGAGTAGCCCAGCATCTGGAGCTGGGAGCGGAAGTTCCGGATGTTGTCGTGGGTCACCTGGGCGGGGTGAATGTGGTTTTTGATGGCGTAGTTCTCGGTGGGAAGGCCAAAGGCGTCATAGCCGATGGGGAAGAGGACGTTGCAGCCATCCATGCGTTTTTTCCGGGCCACTACGTCCATGGCGGTATAGGGGCGGGCGTGGCCCACATGCAGCCCCTGTCCGGAGGGGTAGGGAAACTCCACCAGGCCGTAGAACTTGGGCTTGGGGCTGCCGGTGACGGCGGCGAAGGTCTTTTCCTCCAGCCATTTCTTCTGCCACTTGGGCTCGATACTGGCAAAATCGTACTTCAAATCCAATCACGCTTTCCTATCGTTCTGCCGGGCCGGACCGCAGCCCGCCGGTTTTGATACAAATTCCAAAACATTATATCCGAAAAAAGGATTCTTTGCAAGGCCCGGGGCTGTTTTTCCGGGAGGAGAGCGGAGTAGAGCACACAATTTCCACAAAACAGGAGCCCCCTTTTTGTGGAAATGAGAAATTTGACTGAAAAACAGCAGATGTAACTTGACAAAAATTATCCACATTGGTAAGATAAGGCCAGAACAGGAAGGGAGAGTGAACGGCTTGCTCATCACCAGGGAGACGGACTACGCGCTGCGGATCCTGCGCGCTCTGTCCGACGGCGAGCTTTTGACCGCCAAGGCACTCGCGCAGAAGGAGGCGGTCCCCCATCAGTTCGCTTATAAGATCCTGAAGAAGCTGGAGGGTGCCGGACTCATCCGAATCACCAGGGGGACGGGGGGAGGCTGCCGGCTGACCGCCGATCTTCGGCAGGTCTCTCTGTACGACCTGATGGGAGCGGTGGGGGAGGATACCCTGCTGATCTCCTGCATGATGCCTGATTACCAGTGTACCCGCCCGCAGGAGAATCCCCGGTGTGCTGTGCACTACCGGCTTTGCGACATTCAGAAGACCGTGGACCGGGAACTGCAGTCCCACACCGTTCACTGGCTGTTATTCGGCCCGAAGCAGGACTGATTTTTTACAATGAAACTGGACAAAAAACATCAAGTATAAAGTGAGAAGGAGGCACCGGTATGTTGTTCCAAACTACACAGGCCCACGAGGAGCTGCGGAAGAAGGTCCGGGAGTTTGCGGAGGCGGAGGTGAAGCCCCTGGCCTTCACCCTGGATCAGAACAATGAATTCCCGGACGAGGCGGTCAAAAAGATGGGGGAGCTGGGCCTGATGGGCCTGCCTTATCCCAAGGAGTACGGCGGAGCCGGGCTGGATGTGCTCAGTTACGCCATTGCCGTGGAGGAGCTCTCCCGGGTGGACGGCGGCACCGGCGTCATCCTCTCTGCCCACACCAGCCTGGGCACCTGGCCCATCGCCGCCTATGGTACTGAGGCCCAGAAGAAGAAATATCTGGTGCCCCTCTGCAAGGGGGAGAAGATCGGCGCCTTCGGCCTTACCGAGCCTAACGCCGGAAGCGACGCCGGCGGTACCGAGACCACCGCCGTCCTCAAGGGCGACCACTATATCCTCAACGGGGGCAAGATCTTCATCACCAACGCCCCCAAAGCCGACACCTATGTGGTCTTTGCGGTCACCACCCCCGATATCGGCACCCGGGGCATCTCCGCCTTTATCGTGGAGAAGGGCTGGAAGGGCTTCGAATTCGGCGACCACTACGACAAGATGGGTATCCGCTCCTCCTCCACCGCCGAGCTGATCTTCAACGACGTGAAGGTGCCCGCGGAAAACCTGCTGGGCAAGGAGGGCGACGGCTTCAAGATCGCCATGGCCACGCTGGACGGCGGCCGCATCGGCATTGCCTCCCAGGCGCTGGGCATCGCCCAGGGGGCTTATGAGGCCGCCGTGGATTACGCCAAGGAGCGGGTGCAGTTCGGCAAGCCCATCGGCTTCCAGCAGGCCATCAGCTTCAAACTGGCCGACATGGCCACCAAGCTCCGCTGCGCCCGCATGCTGGTCTACTCCGCCGCCGAGATGAAGGAACACCACGTCCCTTATGGCATGGAATCCGCCATGGCCAAGATGTACGCCTCCGATATCGCCCTGGAGGTCACCAACGACGCCCTCCAGATCTTCGGCGGCACCGGCTTCCTCAAGGGGATGGACGTGGAGCGGATGTACCGGGACGCCAAGATCACCACCATTTACGAGGGCACCAACGAGATCCAGCGGGTGGTCATCGCCTCTCACATCATGGGCAAGCCGCCCAAGCGGGAGGGAGGCTCCTCCAGCCAGCCCAAGAAGCCCGCCCCCATCACCGGTGTGCGGAAAAAGCACATCTTCAAGGAAGGGGATGCCGCCGGGAAGGTGGCGGAGCTGGTGGAGCACCTGAAGAAGGACGGCTATGACTTCACCGTGGGGATCCCCATGGACACTCCCATCATCCAGGCCGAGCGGGTGGTCTCCGCGGGCAAGGGCATCGGCGACAAGAAGAACATGAAGCTCGTCGAGGATCTGGCCAAGGCCGCAGGCGCTGCCGTAGGATCCTCCCGCCCGGTGGCCGAGACGCTGAAGTATGTGCCGCTCAACCGCTATGTGGGCATGTCCGGCCAGAAGTTCACCGGCAATCTGTACATCGCCTGCGGCATCTCGGGCGCCATCCAGCACCTCAAGGGCATCAAGGACGCCTCTACCATCGTGGCCATCAACAAGAACGGAAACGCCCCCATCTTCAAAAACTGTGACTACGGCATCGTGGGCGACGTCAACGAGATCCTGCCCCTGCTCACCGCCGCCCTGGACACCGGGGCCAAGCAGCCCGCACCGCCCATGGTGAAAATGAAGCGGCCTGTCGCCCCCAAGCCTGAGCCTTTGGGCAAGCACTACGTCTGCGGCGGCTGCGGCTATGAGTACATCCCCGAGCTGGGCGACGAGGACGCCGAGATCGCCCCGGGCACCCTGTTTGAAAAGCTCCCCGAGGACTGGGTCTGTCCCGAGTGCGCCGAGTCCAAAGACATGTTTATCGAGGCCTGAGCGCCCCACGAAAAAGGAGGAATCACGATGTATTGTGTACGAAATGTGACCGAAGACCTTTACTGGGTGGGCGCCAACGACCATCGGCTCCACCTCTTTGAAAACATCCACCCCATCCCCCGGGGGGTGAGCTATAACGCCTATCTGCTGCTGGACGAGAAGAGCGTTCTCTTTGACACGGTGGACTGGTCGGCCTGCCGCCAGCTTCTGGAAAACATCGAGCACCTGCTGGCGGGCAAGCCCCTGGATTTTCTGGTCATCAACCACATGGAGCCTGACCACGGCGCCTCCATTGAGGAAATTCTGATCCGCTACCCTGACGTGAAGGTCATCTCCACCGAAAAGTCCTTTATGCTCATGCGCCAGTTCGGCTTCCATGTGGACGGCCACGAGTGCATCGAGGTGAAGGAGGGGGATACCCAGACCTTCGGCAGGCACACCGTCACTTTTGTGGCGGCCCCCATGGTCCACTGGCCCGAAGCCATGGTCACTTTCGATGTGACCAACGGCGTGCTCTTCTCCGCCGACGCCTTCGGCTCCTTCGGCGCCCTGGACGGCAAGCTCTTCGCCGACGAGGTGAACTTCGACCGGGACTGGATCGACGATGCCCGGCGCTACCTGACCAACATCGTGGGCAAGTACGGCCCCCACGTCCAGCTCCTGCTGAAAAAGGCGGCGGGCATCCTGGATCAGATCAGGTTCATCTGTCCCCTCCACGGGCCGGTATGGCGCAAGGACCTGATGTACTTCATCGACAAGTACGACAAGTGGAGCCGCTATGAGCCTGAGGAGAAGGGCGTGATGATCGCCTACGCCTCCATGTACGGCAACACCGAGGCAGCCGCCCAGGCCCTGGCCGCCAAGCTCTGTGAGCGGGGCATGACCAACGTGTGGGTCTACGACGTCTCCAACACCCACGTCTCCCAGCTCATCTCCGAGTCCTTCCGCCTGAGCCACATCGTGCTGGCCAGCGTCACCTACAATCTGGGCATTTACCCCGTGATGCATGACTATCTCATGCACATGAAGGGCCTGAACCTCCAGAACCGCACCTTCGCTCTGGTGGAGAACGGCTCCTGGGCCTGCAAGTCCGGGGACCTGATGCAGAAGTTCATCCATGAGGAAATGAAGAACATGACGGTCCTCAACGAGCGGTTGAGCCTGGCCTCCGCCCTCAACGACGGCAAGGCCGCCGAGCTGGACGCCCTGGCCGACGCCATCCTGGAATCCATGAAATGAACCCAGGTTGTCCCTGGTCGTGTGCATTTGCAAAAGAGCAGCGGAAGGAGCAAATGCTCCCGCCGCTGCTCTTTTTCCCGCTGTGCGGGGGTGTGCGTCAGTCCTTGCAGGCCTCTTCTGCGTAAGTATTGTCGACCAGCTGGGCAAAATCCACACGATGGTCCAGCTCGCCCGCCGTCTCCATGACGGTCTCCAGGCGCTCCAGGGCCTCCTGCTTCATCACCGGCGTCTCGTTCCAGGCGTCGATGTCCTGATAGCGCTGAGCCACCAACGTCAGCACATCCAGCTTGGTGTCGGGGAACTGGTCGGCGACTGCCTCGGCGATCTCCTTGGCGGTGTGCTCCTGCACCCATTTCTGCCCCTTGGCCACGGCGTTGGTGAAGCTCTGGATGACCTTGGGATTGTTCTCGATGTAGCTCTGAGCGGCGAAAAACGCGGTGTAGGGGATCTCTCCGCTCTCCTGCCCGATGGAGGTGAGGACATAGCCCTTGCCCTCCAGTTCCACCTCGGTGGCGGTGGGTTCAAACAGTGCCACGTAGTCTCCGTTCCCTCCGGTGAAGGCCCCCGCCATCATGTTGAACTGGACCGAAGTGTCTACCACGGCGTCCTGGCTGGGGACGACGCCGTTCTGACGCATGACATATTCCAGTGTCATCTCCGGCACGCCGCCCTTGCGGCCGCCGATCACGGTGCTGCCCTTCAGGTTTTCCCAGAGGAAGGGCTCATTGGTCCGTCCCACCAGGAAGGAGCCGTCCCGTTTGGTCAGCTGGGCAAAGACCACCGGATGATCCTCCCGGCCTTCGTTGAGCACATAGATGCAGGCCTCCGGTCCGGCCAGCCCCACATCGGCCTGCCCTGCCAGGACGGCGGTCATCACCTTGTCGGCCCCGCCGCCGTTGGTGAGCTCCACGTCCAGACCCTCCTCTTCGAAGAAGCCCAGCTTGAGCGCGGCGTACATCGGCGCGTAAAAGACCGAGTGGGTGACCTCGTTGAGCCTCACTTTTGTGCTGGTTTCCCGTCTGCCGCAGGCGGCAAACAGGCTTATCGTCAGAACCAGACTCAGAACCAATGCGATGCGTTTTTTCATACCGTCACTCCCATATACTTTTTCATGGCTTTTTCAAGCCATAGGATACACTGGTACATCAGCGCCGCCGCCGCGGCCAGGATCAGCACGGTGGTCATGACAAGGTCCATCTTGAACACCTGCGAGCCGTATACAATGAGGTAGCCCAGACCGGCTCTGGACACCAGAAACTCTCCCATGATGACCCCCACCCACGACAGCCCCACATTCACCTTGAGGGCGTTGATCATTGTGGTAAAGTTTGCGGGCAGCACCAGCTTGCAGAGGATCTGCCGGCGGCTGGCGCCCAGCGTGCGCATCAGGCGGATCTTTTCCGGGTCTGTGGCGAGGAAACCGTTGTGCATATCCAGGATCGTAACGATCAGCGAGATCGCCAGTGTCATGGCAATAATGGAGGCCGGCCCGGCGCCGATCCAGACGATGAAGACCGGTCCCAGCGCCGTCTTGGGCAGGGAGTTCAGCACTACGAGATAGGGATCCAGCACCCGGGAGAGAAATTCGCTCCACCAGAGCAGGATGGCGATGACGGTGCCGACAAACGTGCCCAGCAAAAAGCCGATCACAGTCTC
Organism: Candidatus Pseudoscillospira sp. SGI.172; assembly: GCF_050313575.1. NCBI lineage: Bacteria > Bacillati > Bacillota > Clostridia > Candidatus Pseudoscillospira > Candidatus Pseudoscillospira sp. SGI.172. The sequence goes on from NZ_JBNPLQ010000016.1 coordinate 52,210, forward strand.
CATTACAGACGTTCCGACGTGCAAAAACAGATCTCCCGAGCGCCAAAGGTTCAAAAAGGTGGACAGCATCCGGGAAGGGCTGCTCACAATAAAGGCGTCGATGACGCCCAGCCGGGCGGCCAGCTCCCAGCTGGCAAACAGTAAAAACAAGATCCCCAGGCGCAGTCCGATGACCGCGCCCTTCACCCGCTTTTGATGCCGTAAGTAAGCCTGCCGCTGCAGCGAGGGGGTTAAATCAGGCATGGGCGTCCAACTCCTTCCAGATCTCATTGAAGTGTGTTCGGAAGGCGGGATGGTCCCGGCGCTGGAGGGGAGGGACATCTTTTAAGTCGTCCAGCGTATGGATGTTCTTGACCCGGGACGGGCGGTGGGTCAGCACGACCACCCGGTCCGACAGGCTGATGCTTTCGGAGATGTCGTGGGTCACCAGCAGAGCGGTCTTGTGTTCCTGGCGGATGATGGTGTAGATATCGGCGGAGACGGACAGGCGGGTCTGGTAGTCCAGCGCGGAGAAGGGCTCATCCAGCAGCAGGATCTTGGGGTCGGTGGCCAGGGTGCGAATGAGGGCGCACCGCTGCCGCATGCCCCCGGAGAGCTGGGCGGGCGTTTTCTGAATGAATTCCGCCAGTCCGTACCGCTCCAGCAGTTCATGTGCATGGGCCTGCCGCTCCCCGGTGTTCTGGTGCTGTATTTCCAGCCCCAGGGTCACGTTTGCCCAGATCGTGCGCCAGGGAAACAGCTGATCTTTCTGCGGCATATAGCCGATCTTGGCCGACGGAGCGGTGACGGCCTCGTGGTCAATGGATATGGTTCCGGCGGACGGTGGCTCCAGTCCGGCGATCGTCGAGAGCAGGGTCGATTTTCCGCAGCCCGACGGCCCGACCAGACTGACAAACTCGCCTTCTTCGATGCCAAAACTGATATCGCTGATGGCGTCCACCTCGCCGTCCGGCGCTTGGTATGTCAGTTTGACGTGTTGCAGGTCTACAATCATGTCACCGGCGGCTCCTTCCAACAAATGAGCTGGGGCCAAAAGGCCCTCTGAATCATCATATGGAGCCGGGAGAAGAATGTGACGACACCCATGCGCCGCAGGTGGCGGAAAACAGCAGGCCGGCAGACACCGAAGTGTCTGCCGGCCTGCTGAGAAGTATTTCCGGGCGCTGGGGCCCAGAGGGTCAGTCGGTGCAGTCATACCCAGCGCAGGGTGTGATCCGCAGGAGGTATCGCCCGTTTTCCGACAGGAGGATCCCCTCCTTTTTCAGCTTGTTCCACTCTGTGGAGAGGCCGCTGCGGTCGATGAAGAGATAGTCGGCCAGCTCCTGCTGATTGAAGGGAATGGCAAAGGGCCGTCCGCCGGAGAATCGCATCTGTTCCGAGAGGTAGGACAGCAGCTTTCGGCGGGTGGTGCGCCCGGAGAGATGAATGAGCTTCTGGTTGATGCTCACGTATTTTTCGGCAAGGAGATGAATCAAATTTTCATTGAGCTGTTGGTGCTGCTTGCAGGTGGCGGCACAGGAGTGGAGGATGAGATCGATGTCGATGAGCAGCACGGTGCTCTCCACCTGTGCCACCACGCTGACCGGCAGAGACCGGTTGATGGTGCAGGCGAAAGCCTCGCAGAAGAGCTGCCCGGGATTCATGGAGCCGATGATGCTGCGCCCGCCCAGAATGTCGTCGTATACTGTGTTGACCCGCCCTGCGAGCACGATCCCCAGGTGACGGGCGGTCTCCCCCTTGGCAAAGATCACACTCCCTTTGGGGCAGACGCGCTTTTTGGCTTTGAGGCACTCCAGCAGGGGGAGAAGCTCCTCCGCCGGGACCCCTTTGAAAAGCGGATTGTTTTGATAGAGGGAGAGATAGTGTTCCATAAACATTCACACTCTTTGTCGAAATTTCAACAGACCATTCTTCGCTATGGTATTACAATATACAAAGGACGTCAAGGCCTGGCTCGAATCGGAGGGGAAAAAGATGAAAAATTTTCAAAATGTCGTGATCGGGGTTGGAAAGGGGGGAAAGACTTTGGCGGGCGCACTGGCCCAGACGGGACAGTCCGTGGCTTTGATCGAGCGGGACGGAGGAATGTACGGCGGAACCTGCATCAACGCGGCCCGCATCCCCACCAAGGCCCTGGAGTACAGCGCCCGGCTTTCCAATGCCGCGGGGGGCAGTTTTGAAGAAAAGGCGGCCGTTATCGTGCGGCGGTGGAGGGAAAGGACCACCTGACGGCCATGCCCGCCAGAAAAACTATGACAAGGCGTCCTTCTCAGGAGTTGCGGTCCTTACCGGAACGGCTGCGTTTCTGGGGGAGCACCGGATCCGGGTGACTTACGGGGACGGCTCTTCCGAGGAACTCACTGCCGACCGCTTTTTCCTCAATACCGGCTCCAGGCCCTTCCTGCCCCCCATTGCGGGCTTGAAAGAGAGCGCGTTCGCCTACACCAGCGAGGCCCTGATGGCCCGGCGGGTGCTGCCCCGCCGTCTGGCCATTATCGGCGGCGGTTACATCGGGCTGGAGTTTTCCTCCCACTTTGCCAACTTCGGTTCACAGGTCACGGTGATCCAGGACTGGGAGCAGTTCATTCCCCGAGAGGATGCCGAGGTGGCCCGGTCCGTACTGGAGAGCCTGACGGCCCGGGGCGTACAGATGCGGATGGGCGCCGCCATCCAGTCTGTGCGGGATGAGGGCGACTGTGCAGTGCTGACGCTCCGGACGACCGCCGGTGCCGAGGAGCTGGAGGCCGATGCCATTTTGGTGGCCGCCGGACGGCGGCCCAACGGGAAGGAGCTCAACCTTCCGGCGGCGGGGGTGGAGCTGACGGATCGGGGAGCGGTCAAGGTGGATGAGCACCTGCGGACCAGCGCCCCGCACATCTGGGCCATGGGAGATGTGGCGGGCGGGCTGCAGTTTACGTGTATTTCTCCGGACGACTTCCGCATCATCAAGCCTCAGCTTCTGGGAGACGGCCGGCGCACTACCCAGAATCGGGGCGAGGCGCCCTATACCGTGTTCCTGGATCCTCCGCTCTCCCGGGTGGGCCTGTCCGAACAGGAGGCTTTGGAGCGGAGGTATGAGGTCAAGGTGGCTCGCCTTCCGGCGGGGGCCATCCCCAAAGCCCACGTGCTCCGTCGGCCCACCGGTCTTTTGAAGGCCGTTGTGGATGCCAGGACCGGGCTGATCCTGGGGGCGCACTTCTTCTGCGCGGAATCCCAGGGGATGATCAACCTCATCAAGCTCTGCATGGATGCCAAGCTGCCCTATGCCACCCTGCGGGACGGTATTTTCAACCATCCCACCATGAGTGAGGCGCTCAATGATCTGTTCGGCGCCCTCAAATAAAAACGAAATTCTTTCCGCCGGTATGGAGAGCGGGCAGCGGGGAAAAGCTCTTGACGGGTGGGTCATTACGCAGTTGTAAACGACGAAAAAGGAGAAATTGATATGATCGAAACCATTACGCAGGAAAACTTCAAAGAGAAAGTATTGGAGGCCGACGGTCCCGTCCTGGTGGAGCTTTGGGCGCCCTGGTGCGTGTACTGCCGCCGCCTGTCCCCCGCGCTGGACCGCCTGGCCGTCAAGCTGGAGGGAAAGATCGCGGTCGGGAAGATCAACGTGGATGAGCAGCCCGAGTTGGAACGGGAGCTGGATGCCTCGACCATCCCCGCGCTGTATCTGTATCAGCAGGGCGCGCACGGAGAGAAGCTGGTGGCTCCGTCATCTCAGGCGCAGGTGGAGGAGTGGATCGCAGATCAGGTGGCCGACGCGGGGATTTGACCCGCAAAAACAAATCGGTGCCGCACCCACCGGGGAGCGGGCCGCACGAGGTGAAAAAGATGGAAAAACGGTATGATGTGGTCGTTGTGGGCGGAGGCCCGGCGGGATATTCGGCGGCGCTCTACTGCGTCCGTGCCGGGCTCTCCGTGCTGGTGCTGGAGATGCTCAGCGCAGGAGGACAGATGGCCACCACCTCCCAGGTGGACAACTACCCGGGTTTTGACAGCGGTGTGGATGGCTTTGAGCTGGCTGAGAAGATGCAGGCCGGGGCGGAGCGCTTCGGTGCGGTGAGTGAATTTGCCGAGGTCACCGGGATGGAGCTGGGTGGTCAGCCCAAGGTGATCCATACCACCGATGGGACCGTGGAGGCCCGGGCCGTGGTGCTGGCCATGGGGGCATCGCCCCGGAAAATGGGGCTGCCCGGCGAGGCGGAGCTGGTGGGCCGGGGCGTGGCCTACTGTGCCGCCTGCGATGGAATGTACTACAAGGGCAAGGTGGTGGCGGTGGCCGGAGGGGGGAACTCCGCTGCGGCTGACGCCCTCACGCTGTCCAAACTCTGTAAAAAGGTATATCTGATCCATCGCCGGGACTCCCTGCGGGCTGACCCGGTCTATCTGGAGCCGCTGAAACAGGCGGGAAATCTGGAATTTGTCTGGAACACGCAGATCGACGCACTGCTGCATGGGGAGAAACTGACCGGACTGGCTCTGACCGATCGAGTGACGGGGGAACACTCCACGATGTCCTGTGACGGGCTGTTCGTGGCCATTGGGCGTGATCCCAACACTGCCCTGGTTCAGGATCAGGTGGAGCTGGACGATCAGGGCTACCTGATTGCAGACGAGACCACCAGAACCAGCGTACCCGGGGTCTTTGCCGCGGGAGATGTGCGCACCAAACCTCTGCGCCAGATCGTGACGGCTGCGGCGGATGGAGCCGTGGCGTCGAAATTTGTGACGGAATATCTGCGGGAGCACTGAACTTTGGCGCTCAAAGCAAATCAAACGGCCCCCTGATGCAGGAAAGCAAACCTACATCAGGGGGTTTGTTTTGTGGATCTGAGCGATGTATGACTGACGCCGGAAGAGAGCATGGCAGAAGAAGTGAGAAAGGCACGGCAGAAGGCGAAGGGATTCTCTGAGCACAGATCTGCAGAGAGGACGGAAGGGCTTGCGGATCTGGGGCTATACGGGAAGCGGAATAAGTGGAGGCTCCCTGGAATTCGCAGGCGGAGAACTCTTTGGGGGTTAAGGCGTTTTTGACGAAAGCCCCCCCGGCTTGGGGATCGTCAGCAAAGTTCTCTTTCTAGGGCCGTACGCAGTTTTTCAAGGGCTTTCTTTTCAATGCGCGATACATAGGAGCGGCTGATGCCGCACTGCTGGGCGATCTCCCGCTGGGTGAGAGGAGCCGCTCCGGTAAGGCCGTACCGCAGAGCAATGACTTGCTTTTCCCGGGGATCCAGGCACTGCTCCACGCAGAGACGTACCCGAACTCCGGCATCCCGGGCCGACAGCTCTTCCAGCATATTGTCATCCACCCGGATCACGTCCATGAGGGACAGAGAGTTTCCCTCTCCATCAGAATCGAGAGAGTCCGAAAGGGAGACCTCTCCCTGAAGTTTTCGCTGGCTTCGAAAGTACATCAGAATTTCATTTTCAATGCAGCGGGATGCGTAGGTGGCAAGACGCACGTTTCGATCCGGTTTAAATGTGGAGATTCCTTTGATGAGTCCAATGGTGCCAATGGAGATAAGATCGTCCTGATCGCCTGACTGTGTGTAGTATTTTTTGACGATATGAGCCACAAGCCTGAGGTTGTGTTCGATCAGAGCATCCCGGGCTGCCATATCTCCCGAGGCATAGCGTTCCAGGTATTCCTGCTCCTTTTCCGGCTTTAGGGCTTTGGGAAAGGAACCGGTGCCGCCGGAAAGGCGAAGCGGAAAGAAAAGAGTCTGAAACATTAGAACAAGCCAGGCGGAGAGCATGGGCGGGGCCTCCTTTCATCAGTGTTCTGTCCCATCTTATTCTCCGAGGCGTTGTCCTGATACGAAAATACAGAAAAAGGGACCGGATCTGAACAGTCCGGTCCCTTTTGTGTTACCGCACGGCGTTTTTGATTCCGTTGCCCACATCCCGTGCGGCGTTTCCTACGCCATTGACTACGTCGCCCACACCGTCGACAGCTCCGCGAGCCACATCTCCGGCATCATGCATGGCGTTCCCCGCAGCATTTTTTCCATCCGTGACGGCAGGGCTGGCCTGCGGCGTCACCACCGGTGCGGAAGGAGCGGGGGTCACCGCCGGGGCATTTGACCCAGAACAGCCCGCCAGAGTCAGGACCAGTGCCATTGACAGGGTGAGCAAGCCAATATTCCGATTCATTTCTTCTCCTCCTGAATAACAGAATCTTTGGAATCTCTATCCGGATATAGTATGCACCAGAAGCAAAAATTCACCCGAGGAAAAAAACGAAAAAAACACTTGATTTTTCAAAAAGGGTATGCTATTTTGATAACAGTAACAATTCTTAATTCTGAAAAGGAGATCGCTATGGCCGGCAAGCGCTATTCCCGTCAGAGGGAACTTATTTTTGATGCCGTCTGCGGTACCGACCAGCACCCAACTGCGGAGATGGTCTACCACTGGCTCAAGCCGACGAATCCAAACCTTAGTTTGGGGACAGTATATCGAAATCTGAATCTCCTGGCGGAGGAAGGGGTCTTGGTGCGCATGCCCTTTCCGGTAGAGCGGTACGACGCCAATGTCGTGCCACACACCCATTTCCGCTGCAAGAGCTGCGGGGGCGTGTTCGACCTGGAACTGGCTTATGATCCGGGGCTTGACCAGGCCGCGGCGGCGGAAGAGCCGGGATTTCAAATTGAGAACCACGACCTCATCTTTTCCGGCCTGTGCCCTGAGTGCGCGGGCGGGAGAGGAAAAATGAATTGATTTTCTCATTTTTACATGATAAGATGAAGGTGCTTACAAAAGACCAAAACAATCTGTTTTTATTTAGAAAGGAGAAATAACATTATGGAACTCAAGGGGAGCAAGACCGAAGCCAATCTGTGGAAAGCATTTGCCGGCGAGAGCATGGCCCGCAATAAGTATACGTATTTTGCCAGCAAGGCGAAGAAGGACGGCTACGAGCAGATCGCGGCTATTTTCGAAGAGACTGCCGGCAATGAGAAGGAGCATGCCAAGCTGTGGTTCAAGGAACTTGGCGGCATCGGTGATACTGCGGCGAACCTGAAGTCTGCCGCAGCCGGCGAGAACGAAGAGTGGACCCAGATGTATCGCGAGATGGCGGAGACCGCCAAGGAAGAGGGCTTTACCAAGCTGGCCTTCCTCTTCGAGGGTGTGGGCAAGATCGAGAAGGAGCATGAAGAGCGCTACCTGACCCTCCTGAAGAATCTGGACGAGGGTGTGGTGTTCCAGCGCGGCGATGAGTATATGTGGAAGTGCCGCAACTGCGGCCACATCCATTTTGGAAAGACTGCCCCCAGCGTGTGCCCCATCTGTGCGCATCCCCAGGCGTACTTTGAGCTGCTGTCCAAGAACTACTAAAGGGAACCGAAATGGCCAGCCCGGACGAGTTGGTCCGACTGATCGGGCATCTTTACGAAATGGAACGTTTTTTACAGGCGGATGAGAAGCGGCCCAAGCAGCATGGGAAAATTTCTCTCTTTGACAGCGAGATACGTGCGCTTTTGGCAATCTTCACTCAGGAGGGACAGTCCCAGGCAGAGCTGTGCCGCCGCCTGATGCGGAGTAAGGGCGTGACTTCCGGTGTGGTAGATCGGCTGGAAGAAAAGGGACTGGTGCGCCGGGATAAGAAGGACACCAGATGCCTTCTCTATCTGACGGAACGGGGCCGGTATATCTGTCGGGAAAAAAGAGAGCTGGATTTTCGCCGTGCGAATGAAGCGGTGGAGGAGATCCCAGTGGAACTGGAGGATCTGAGGAGCGCCAATGAGGTGCTGGAGCAACTGATTCTCTACTTCCGAAAGAAATGCGGACAGGAATCTGCGCAGTGAAAAAGCCCGCCACCTGCTGATTTGCAGGCGGCGGGCTTTTTCACTGCGGCAGGCAGCGGACGGCTGGACTTGTTCCCATCCGCGGATTGTGGTACAATGACGCAAAAAGCTGTTCGCGCAGCAGAGTTTGTGAAGAGAGCAGGAACGTTAATGACTGATTATTTCCATCTGGATGCCACGCAGGAGACCATTGGCGGCATCAGTAATTTGGGCCTGGCCCACCTGGGGGACGCGGTATTTGAACTGATGGTGCGTTCCTGGCTGTGCCTGCATGGAAAGGCCACCGCGAAGGGGCTGCACCGGGCGGCCGTGCGCTATGTGGCGGCGCCGGCCCAGGCGGCGGCAGTGGAGAAGATCCGCCCTCTTCTGACCTCTGAGGAGACAGACGTGTTCCGCCGGGGCCGCAACGCCAGCCCGCACTCCATCCCCCAGAATGCCAGCCGGGAGGAGTACCAGGCGGCCACCGCGCTGGAGGCCCTTTTCGGCTGGCTGTACCTGAACGGATGCTGTGACCGGCTCAACGAGCTGTTTGGCCGGATGATGGAGGAATAACATGGCGCTGGACGCAATTTGTCTGTCTGCCGCGGTGGCCGAGCTCCGCGCCGCCGTGGGGGGCGGGAAGATCGACAAGATCTATCAGCCCGGCGGGCAGGACGTGGTCCTGGCCGTCCGCGGCCCGGCGGGAAACGTGCGGGTGCTTCTCTCGGCCAATCCCAGCCATCCCAGGCTCCACCTGACCACACTGGACCGAGAGAATCCGGACAAGCCGCCCATGTTCTGCATGCTCTTGCGCAAACACCTGACCGGTGCCCGCATCCTGGAGATCGAGCAGCCCTACATGGAGCGGATCGTCACCCTCCGTCTGGAGGCGCTGGATGAGCTGGGGGACCGGGTGAGCCGTTCTCTGGTGCTGGAGGCCATGGGCCGCCGGGCCAATCTGATCCTGCTGGATGGAGAAGGTCGGATCATGGAGTGCATCCGTCGGGTGGACGGAGATCTGACCACCGGCCGGCAGGTGCTGCCCGGGCTCTTTTACCGCATGCCGGAGCCCCGGTTCGGGGTGCCGCCTCTACTGGAGCGGGAGCTGCGCTTCCGGGGAGAGACCGGTGATCTGGCTTCCGCCGTGGAGAAGCTCTGGGACGAGGTGGGGAAGAAGGGCGGAAAGCCGGTGATGCTCCTGAGGGAGGGAAAGCCGGCGGATTTCTCCTTCCTGCCTATTTTGCAGTACGGCCTGGAGACCGAACTGCGGGAGTACGCCTCCTTTGGCGCGCTGCTGGATGACTTCTATGAGACCCGGGAGCGGCAGGAGCGGACCCGGCAGCGGGGAGAGGATCTGGTCCGGGCGGTGAAAAACGCCCGGGACCGCACGGCGCGCAAGCTGGAAAACCAGCGCCGGGAGCTGGAGGCCACCAAAGATCGGGAGCGGCTGCGCCAACTGGGCGATATCCTCACTACCAATCTCCATACCCTGGAGAAGGGGCGCTCCACCGTCCGGCTTCAGGACTACTATGACCCGGAGTGCCGGGAGGTGGAGATCATGGTGGATCCGCTGCTCACTCCTCAGCAGAACGCCGCCCGATATTATAAGGAGTACAACAAGGCCAAGAACGCGGAGAGTGCTCTCACCCGGCAGATCGAGCGGGGGGAGAGCGATCTGGCCTATTTGGAGAGTGTGCTGGAAAACCTTACCCTGGCCGAGGGAGAGCGGGACCTCCAGGAGATCCGGCAGGAACTCACCGATACGGGTTATCTGCGCAGGGCCACAAAGGCGGCCAAGCGAGAAAAGCGGGTGACGGGAAAGCCCATGGAGTTCCGCACCGACAGCGGGCTTCGTGTGAGCGTGGGCAAGAACAACAGCCAGAACGACCAGCTCACGATGAAGCTGGCCTCCAAGTGGGACTGGTGGTTCCACACCCAGAAGATCCACGGCTCTCACGTTATCCTCTGGACCGGCGGGGCCGAGCCGGACGAGTTGAGTGTGGCCCAGGCGGCCAGCCTGGCGGCGTGGTTTTCCCAGGGCCGGGAGGCAGGCAAGGTGCCGGTGGATTTTACGCCGGTCAAATATGTGAAAAAACCCGCGGGGGCGAAGCCGGGGATGGTGGTCTACACCACGTATCAGACCAGGATGGCTCCGCCGGATGAAACGCTGGCCAAGCGTCTGCGGACCAAGTAAGGGGAGAGAAGTATGGAGAGCTTTCATATTCTGGTGGTCGAGGATGACCCGGACATCAACAATCTGCTGTGCCGCATCGTCACCGACGCCGGATACGACTGCCGCCAGGCATTCTCCGGAAGCGAGGCGGCCCTGCTGGCGGAGAGCTACGCCTACGATCTCATCCTGCTGGATCTGATGCTTCCCGGTCTGTCCGGGGAGGAGCTGATCCAGCGGCTGCGCCGCGGCAAGACGATGCCGATTTTGGTCCTCTCCGCCAAGGCCGGACTGGAGGACCGGGTGAATGTGCTGCGGCTTGGGGCGGACGACTTCATACCCAAGCCCTTCGACAACGCCGAGGTGCTGGCCCGCATCGAGGCCCAGCTCCGCCGCTATAAGAAATTTTCCGGGCAGTCAGCAGGGGGAAGCCTTTGCTGCGGAGATCTGATGCTGGACCGGGAGAGCGTGACAGTCACGGCGGGGAAACAAGAGGTCGTTCTGACCGGCCGGGAGTTTGAGATCCTGGCGCTCCTGATGGAGCATCCCAAAAAGGTATTTACCCGGGAACAGATCTATGAGCGTGTCTGGGGCGAGGAGTATATAGGGGACGACAATACGGTGAACGTCCACGTGAGCAATCTCCGTGCTAAGCTGGCCAAGGCCAGCGACCGGGAGTACATCAAGACAGTGTGGGGCATCGGCTTTA
>NZ_JBNPLQ010000017.1:0-59166 GCF_050313575.1 Candidatus Pseudoscillospira sp. SGI.172
TGTCCGGCCCCTACGCCGCTTTTGCATCTTTATTTAAGCCCTTTGATGGTGAGCATGGAGCTGGCCCGGAAGATGTGCAGCAGGGGCTGGAGGTCCTTGTCCTTCAGCTTGACCCGGTTTTCCATCATGATGCAAACATCCATCCAGAAGAGGTAGAGGGCCGCCTCGAAGGAATCCCCCAGGAAGGCCGGGGTGAATTCCGCCTGAATGAGGCAGATGGGCAGCTTCCGCTTTTTAAAGCCGGTGAAGGAGCCGTCCACCAGCCGGTTTCCAGACACCACCCGCAGGGGAGGAGGAAAGCCCGGCAGGGAGCAGACCAGAAGCTCTTTCCCCGCGTCGGGGAGCTCCGGTTCCGGCAGGGCCGCATCCCAGGTGAGCTGGGAGTCCCGGATGCCCACCTTGCCTTCCAGATTCCGGGTCAGCTCCCGGGGAAGAAAAACCCGCCGCTCCTTGAGGGCACCGTCCCGCCGAAACCAGTCCCACACCTTTTTCATATCGAAGTGGAAGGTGAACTCGGTGTCCTCAAAGGTGTGTTCCATGGGAAAGACGGCGGCGGGGTTCTGGGGAGGATAGGGCTGGGGATCCCGGGCGGCGGCGCGGAGGACCCGCCGCCACTCGTTGCGCCACTCGTTGGCAAAGGAACAGCCCTTGAGCCACGGGGCGTCAAAAAAAGCGGCCTGGGCGGCGTAAAGTTCTTCGTAATTCATAAAAACGCTCCTTTTTGCCGCCCGCCCACAGACAGATCCCGGGCGGCGGAGAAAGTGGAATGGGCCCGGCAGGCGCCGGCAGCCTTTTCTCTATCATACCACAGCCGCCGCTCTTTTTCCACACCGGCTTGCCAGAAGGCTGGTTTTTCCGCTATAATGGGCGGAGCAGCGGAAAAGGGGCGGGCAGATGAACAAGCGTGACGCACTCAAAAAATATTTTGGCCACGAAAACTTTCGGCCGGGCCAGGAAAAGCTCATCGACGGCATTCTCTCGGGCCGGGATGTGCTGGGGGTCATGCCCACGGGGGGAGGCAAGTCGGTGTGCTATCAGCTTCCGGCGCTCCTTCTGCCGGGGGTGACGATCGTGGTCTCCCCCCTCATTTCCCTCATGAAGGATCAGGTGGCCGCCCTCACCGAGGCGGGGATCAGGGCCGCCTTTGTCAACAGCTCTCTCAGCGGCGGGCAGGTGCGCACGGTGTACCGCCGGGCCTGGGCGGGGGAGTTCCAGCTTCTCTATGTGGCCCCCGAACGGTTGGCGGGAGAGGGGATTGTCAAACTGGCCCAGGGGCTGGAGGTGTCTCTGGTGGCGGTGGACGAGGCCCACTGCGTCTCCCAGTGGGGACAGGATTTCCGGCCCAGCTATCTGAAGATCCCGGAATTTCTGGACAAGCTTCCCCGGCGGCCTGCGGTGGCCGCCTTCACCGCCACCGCCACCAGTCAGGTGCGGGAGGACATCGTGCGCCTGCTGGGACTGGAGAGACCGCTGACCCTGGTCACCGGCTATGACCGGCCCAATCTCTATTTTGAGGTCTGCCGTCCCCGGAGCAAATCGGGGGCGCTGCGGGACCTGCTTCTGCCCCGGATGGGGAAGAGCGGCATCATTTACTGTGCCACCCGGGCGGGGGTGGAGAAGGTGTGCGAGGAGCTCCGGGACCGGGGTCTCCCCGCCACCCGGTATCATGCGGGGCTGGACGAAGAGGAGCGGCGGCGGAATCAGGACGACTTCCGATTTGACCGTGCCCCCATCATGGTGGCCACCAACGCCTTCGGCATGGGTATCGACAAGTCCAATGTGAGCTATGTCATCCACTACAATATGCCAAAGAGCCTGGAGGCCTATTATCAGGAGGCGGGCCGGGCCGGGCGGGACGGTGAGCGGGCCGAGTGTTTCCTGCTCTACTCCGGGCGGGACGTGGAAACCGCCAAATTCCTCATTGAAAACGGCAGCGGGAACGACGAGCTGACCGAGGAGGAGCGGGCGGAGGCCCTGCGGCGGGACCACCGGCGGCTGGAGGCCATGGTGGGCTACTGCCACACCGGCGGATGCCTGCGGGGCTACCTGCTGGACTACTTTGGCCAGGAGCACTCCGACCACTGCGGAGACTGCGGAAACTGTCTGGGGGACCATGAGCTTGCCGATGTCACCACTCAGGCCCAGATGGTGCTCTCCTGTGTCCGGCGGGTGGAGGATCGGCTGGGCTACAACGTGGGCGCGGCTCTCATTGCACAGACCCTGAGCGGCAGCGCCAACAAGCGGGTGCTGGAGCTGGGGCTGGATGAGCTGTCCACTTATGGGCTGATGCGGGGACAGACGACGGGGCAGGTGAGGGAGTACATCGACTTTCTAAAGGAAAAGGGCTATCTGGAAAAGGAACCGGAGCACGGCGCGCTCCGGCTCACCAAGACGTCGGGAGAGATCCTGTTCCGGGGTCGGAAACTGGAGATGCCTATCCGCAAATCCCCGGCGGACGAGGCGGCCCGGACGGTGGAGAGCGGATTGTTCCAGGCGCTGAAGGACCTGCGGTACCGGCTCTCCCAAAAGGAGGGCGTGCCTCCCTTCGTGATTTTCTCCAACGCCACCCTCACCGACATGGCCGCCCGGCGGCCCCGGAGCGTGGCAGAGTTTTTGCGGGTCTCCGGAGTGGGCGAGGTCAAGGCGCGGAAGTATGCGTCGGCGTTCTTGCTGGTCATCGGAGACTACGAGGCTGAGCGGGAATAAATGAAAACAAAAACGGGGCCTCTGATGTGTCTGAAGGAGACGCATCAGAGGCCCTGATTTTGGGCGAGGGTGGTTCAGGGCTTACACTGCCCGCAGGGAGCATACCCGGCCTGAATGAGATCCTCCCGGCTGCCGGTGTAGTCCTGCCGGTTGGCGGGGCTCATACCGGAGACTCCGGAGCAGGTGGGAAGGTGGAATTTCTTACTGCTGGTGTTGAGAACGTAGGTGCTCTCTGCCGGAGTGGCCTCCTCTTCCGGAGCGTTCCCCCCCATCGGTGCGGAGCTCTCCGCCGGGGCGGCGGAGGCGGGTGCCTCACCGGAGAGCCAGCTTTCTCCGGTGGCATAGTCGATCTCCACCCCGGGCTGGGCGTTGTACGCATAGATGTTGAAGCATACGCCCTCCCCCTGATCCTCCACCGACCAGGCCTCCATCTGGACCCCTCGGGCCACCAGATCGGCGCCCTCATAGACGGGGGTGACCCGGTAGAGCACATGGTTGCCCGTTTCCCTGACATAGCCGGCTACCTGATTTTCGAAGGGGAGCATCCCGTCTACATTCAGGTAGCGGGTGCCGGTGATGAGATTGAGTTCGTTGGCGTTTTCGGCTGTGAGCTGGTAGCCGATGAGGTGGCAGCGGTTGTAGAGATACTTTCCGTCCACGCAGTCGTACTTCACCGTGTGCCAGCCCGAGGGCTTCACCTGGCCGATGGAGCCCCGCTCTTCGGTGGGCATGGTCTCGGGCCCCACGTTGGCGTAGGCCGCGCCGCAGCGGCCATAGTAGTCCTGCTGGCTGTACCGCTCAAAGGAGGCGGGGGTCTTGTCGTCGTCGGGAAAGAGAGGGATGTTGTCGCTGAGCGTTACGTAGGGCTCGCCGGAAAAGGCGGGAACGTCCTCCAAAGAAAAGGAGGCGGCCTGAGACTGCTGACAGCCGGTGAGAAACAGGCACAGGGAGAGCAAAACGGGTGCAAGTGTGGCGGTGTTCATAGGGCAGGATTCCTCTTTCGTTGGAGTTTAGACCACAAAACGATAGCCCAGGCCCCGGACGGTCTGGATATACCGGGGGTGGGCGGGATCTTCCTCGATCTTCTGGCGGAGACGGTTGACATAGACCATAATGGCGTTTTCATCGATGATGGCCTCCCCCCAGATCAGGTCATAGAGCATGTCCTTGGAGAAGATCCGGTTGACGTTGTCCAAAAAGAGCTTCATCATGGCGTTTTCCTTGGAGGAGAGGGGGATCTCCGCACCGTCCTTGTAAAAGCGCAGGGTGCTGGTGTTGTACTGGAAGGGCCCGGCGGCGAGGACCGTGTCCGCGCCGGGGAGGTGGTTCCGGCTGCGGCGGATGAGGGCCTTCACCTTGGCACCCAGCGTGATGGGGTTGAAGGGCTTGGTGATATAGTCGTCAGCGCCGATGTCCAGGCCATAGAGGGTGTCGTAGTCCTCTTTCCGGCCGCTGACGATGATGATGGGGGTCTTGAGGCCCCGGCGGCGAACCGCCTGGACCACCTCGAAGCCGTCCATGCCGTGGAGATTCACGTCCAGCAGGATGAGGTCGTAGACCTCATGATCCAGCAATTCCAGCGCCTCTTCCCCGCTGACGGCGGTGTGGGCGTCGATGCCGTTGCTTTTGATGACCTTGTAGAGCATGGTAAGGACGGCCCGGTCGTCATCCACGATGAGCACTGTGTCCGCCATGAAGATTCCCCCTTTACAGGCTGAAAAGAGTCGTGTATGGTTAGTATAGACAAAAATCGTGGATTTGACAAGGGGGGCGGAACATGGGGAGAGGGCATACGGGCCGGCGGCGGTTTTTCCTGACGCTGGGATTGACGCTGGCTTTGGTGGTGACGGGGATGGTGATGATCGGACGGGTTTTTCAAAAGTATGAATCCATTATCCTCACGGGCCAGGACGACCAGATGTTTGGCCTGGCCCGCTCCGTGGACCGCAGTGTGGCCAGCTACCTGAGCCGGTACCGCTCCAACCTTATCTATGTGACCCGGCAGCGCGGCTTTCAAAGTGCGGTGGAGACTTGGCAGGAGAGCGGGGAACCCGGACAGCTTCTGGAGCGGATGCGGGATAATATCCTGTTTCAGGACAGCTTGATCACCGGCATGCTGGCGCTCCGGGAGGGGGAGGTCCTGCTCTCCACAGAGGGGGAGGGCAGTTACCGCATCCCGGCGGGAGCCGGAAAGACGGAGGGGGGGATCGGGGTCCGCCCCTGTATCGACGGGGATGGCGGAGTCCGGCTGGCCTTTGTCCGGGAGATGGAGGACGGCCTGAGCTTTGCCGCCCTTTTGGATCTGTCCGCCTTTTATCAGCGGGTGGCGGGGGACCTGACCTTTGGGACGGAAGACCGTATCCTCCTGCTGGACGCCGGGGGTCAGACACTGCTCCACAATCCCAAGGGAACGGTCCGGGTGGATGCGGTGGAGGGGCTGAGCGAGAGCGCCTGCGACTTTGGGGGACTGACCTATCTTCTGGAACAGCAGCGCCTCGGCGTGCAGGGAGCGGCCTTCTATGAGGGATACGACTGCCGGCAGGGCAGCAGATATGCCGCCCGGATCGCTGCCATTCCGGCCACCGTGGATACCAACGGCTTTTTTGCCATAGGGGTGTCGGTGAACTACGACGGGGTGGTCGGGCCGCTCCACCTGGCGGCCATTCGGCTTCTGGCCTATGGCGGCATGGTGGTGGCGGGGGTGCTGCTGCTGGTGGGTCTCACTCTGCGGATCCGGCGGCGGAACGAGGAGGACCTGCGGGAGCTGGAGGTGCTGCGGAAGAAAAACGAGGCCATGGAGGAGCTCAACCGCCAGACCCAGGAACTGGCTCACCACCAGCGGCTGGAGACCATCGGAACCCTTACCTCCAGCATCGCCCATGAGTTCAACAACCTGCTGACCCCTATCATGGGGTACAGCCTGCTCACCCTGGAAAAGCTGCCCCAGGAGGAGGCGGAGCTTTACGACAATGTGCTGGAGATCTACAACGCCTCCCGCAAGGCCAAGGAGATCATCTCCCGCCTGTCCGACCTGTCCCGGAAGAACACGGCGCTCACCTTTCAGTACACGCCCCCCGACGAGCTGGTCCGCCGGGTGCTGGAGGTGGCCGCCCCCGCTCAGCCCCACGGAGTGGAGGTTCGGACCGAGTTTAACTGTTCCTGTCTCTGGGTCTATGGCAATGAGCTCCAGCTCTCCCAGATGCTCCTCAATCTGGTGCTCAACGCCTTTCAGGCCATGGAACGCTCCGGCGGGACCCTGCGGGTATCCACCTGGGCGGATGAGAGCAGTGTTTTCCTCCGGGTGTCCGACACCGGCCCTGGGATTTCGGAGCAGACGTTGCCCCATATTTTTGAACCTTTCTACACCACCAAGGAGGCGGGCAAGGGGACCGGCCTTGGTCTTGCCATTGTCCGTCAGGTGGTGGAGGAGCATGGGGGGACGGTGAGTGTGGAGACCGCCGTGGGACGGGGGGCCGCCTTCCTCGTTTCCCTGCCCCTGTCCAAGGAGGGAGGAGGGGGCGAAGAGGAATGAACCTCTTTTCCAGGCCCGGCCATTCAGGAGAAAAGCCGTTATCCGGACGCCGGGAAGCTTTGCTTCCCGGCGTCCTTTTTGCAGGGCGGGCGGCGGCAGGAAGGGCCATACAGCACAGGAAAGATTTTTGGCGGTACCTTAATGAATATTTAGGTTCTATCTATCTGATATTAAGGTGATTCCGTTACACTGTGTTTGTCAGAAAATTCACAAAGGGGGGGACGACGTGGTTGTGACCATTGGCCATAAGTACGGCTGCGGCGGCCGGGAGATCGCCCGGCAGTTGGCCCGGCGTCTGAACGTCCCCTGCCGTGACGCCGACCCTTTTGCGGGCGGGGAGTGCCCCGAGCCGCTCAAGAATCTGGCGGCGCGGGGGAGCTGTGTGGTGACGGGCTTTTGCGCCGACCACCTGCTGGCCGGTACGGAGGGGCTGATCCGGGTGTTCCTCCACGGAGCGCCGGACCGCCGTGCGGAACGGATCGCCCGGCAGAGCGGGCTTACGATGGAAGAGGCCCGGCGGGAGGCGCTGAGCCGGGACCGGGAATGGGCCAGGCGGTACGGGGTGTACACCGGCGGAAAGTGGGCTGAGGCCTCCCGTTACGACCTCACCGTGGACAGCACTGCTCTGGGCGTGGCCGGTACGGTGGAGCTGCTCAGCCAGTTTATCGCGCTCAAAGTCATGCGCCGCCGCGGCGGGGAGGGCTGAATCGATGCTGGAGACCTTTGTGGGGCAGATCCTGGCGGTGCTCATACCCATCTGCGAACTGATGGGAATTTTCGTGGTGGCGGTTTCCGCCCTGGCGGCCTTCGGCCGCTATGTGCGGGGGCTGGTGACCCACCGGGGCGGAGACGTCAAGTTCGAGCTGGCCAATGGACTGGCCGTCAGCCTGGAGTTCAAAATGGCGGCGGAGATCCTGAAAACCGTCCAGATCCGGAATCTGGACGAGCTCACAGTCCTGGGAGCCGTCATCATCCTGCGTGCGCTGTTGTCATTTCTGATCCATTTTGAAATGAAGCAGATAGACCATCCCCAATCAACCAAAATAAATGGAGGTATCACTCAATGAACATGAAGAAGCTCTCTCTTGCGGCGCTGTCCATGACACTGTCCGCCACCCTGCTGGCCGGCTGCGGCGGCGCTCCCGCCACCAGCACCCCCGCCCCCACCCCCGCGGAGTCGGCTCCCGTGGAGACCGCTGTCGCCGCCGAGGCGGTCAAGACCGGCCTGTCTATGGTCACCAGCGTGGCCAAGAGCAAGGACGCCTCTGCCGACGGCAACGGCCAGGCCCAGGCCAATGTGGCCCTGGTGGCCGTCACCGTGGGAGATGACGGCGTCATCGACGCCTGTGTCATCGATGCCATCCAGTCCAAGATCGACTTCGACGCCCAGGGCAAGCTGGTCACCGACCCCGCCACCAAATTTTCCAGCAAGAACGAGCTGGGAGAGGCCTACGGGATGAAGAAGGGTTCCTCTATCGGCAAGGAGTGGAACGAGCAGGCCGCCGCCTTCGCCCAGTACGCTGTGGGCAAGACTGTGGAGGAACTCAAGGGGATCGCCGTCAATGAAGACGGCCAGGCCACCGACGCCGATCTGGCCGCTTCGGTCACCCTGGAGGTCGCCGACTTTGTCAGCGGCATCGAGGCCGCGGTGAACAATGCCTCCCACATGGGCGCTCAGAAGGGCGACAAGCTGGCTCTGACCACCAGCACCAACATGGACAAGAGCAAGGACGCCTCCGCCGATGCCGACGGTCTGGCCCAGGCTTACGCCACCGTGGCTGCCGTCACCCTGAACGGCGACACCGTCACCAGCTGTTACATCGACTCCGTGCAGGCCAACGTGAACTTTAATGCCGCCGGCACCATCACCACCGACCTCACCGCCGCGCAGCCCACCAAGAACGAGCTGGGCGACGCATACGGCATGAAGAAGAAATCCGGGATCGGCAAAGAATGGAACGAGCAGGCTGCCGCTTTCTGCGCGTATGTCACCGGTAAGACCGTGGACGAGGTCGCCGGCATTGCCGTCACCGAAGACGGGGACGCCGCCGACGCGGATCTGGCCGCTTCCGTGACCATCGGCATCGGCGAGTTCCAGACCCTCATCGAAAAGGCCGCTCAGTGATGCCGCACACAGGAGGAGGGCCAAGGCCCTCCTCCTGTTTTATCTGATCTGGAAATAAAGGGGAGAATCCCATGAAAAAACAGCTGCTGGCGCTGGCCCTGGCGGCGCTGACGGCGCTGGCGGGCTGTTCCGCCCCCGCGGCGGCGGAGTCTCCCGGGCTCCAGCGCTACGAGGCCAGCTTTCTTACCCTGTTCGACACGGTAACCACCATTGTGGGCTACGCCGACAGTGAGGAGACCTTCCGGGCCGAGGCCCAGGCGCTCCACGACGACCTGCTGGAGTACCACCAGCTCTTCGACATCTACAATGACTACCCCGGAGTGACCAACCTCAAGGTGGTCAATGACCGCGCCGGAGCGGAGCCTGTGAAGGTGGACGGGAGGATCATGGACCTGCTGCTTTTCTGCCGGACTCTCTGGAAGGGGACGGACGGGCGGGTGGATGTGACTCTGGGGAGCGTCCTGTCCCTGTGGCACGACGCCCGCACCGCGGGGATCGACGACCCCGAACACGCTGCGCTTCCCAACGCCGACGCTCTGCGGGCAGCGGCGGAGCATACCGGCTTTGACGCGGTGGTACTGGACGAGGCGGCCTCCACCGTGGCGTTTACTGATCCGGCCCTTCGGCTGGACGTGGGGGCGGTGGCCAAGGGGTACGCCGTGGAACGGGTGTGTGAGAACGCCCCCGCCGGACTGCTGGTGAGCGTGGGGGGCAACGTCCGCGCCACCGGTCCCAAGCCTGTGGGGGACTCCCCGTGGGTGGTGGGCGTCCGGGACCCGGACGGCGGCGGGGAGGACTACCTCCACACCCTGACGGTGGAGACCGGCTCGGTGGTCACCAGCGGGGACTATCAGCGCTACTACACGGTAAACGGCGTCCGCTACCACCATATCATCGACCCGGATACCCTTTTTCCCGCCGGGTACTGGCGGTCTGTCACCATCCTCTGCACGGACTCCGGTCTGGCCGACGGGCTTTCCACCGCGCTCTACACGCTGGATCAGGCGGCGGGGCAGGCCCTGCTGGACCGATACGGGGCGGAGGCCATGTGGGTGGACGCCCAGGGGCAGGAGTTTTTCAGCCCCGGTTTTTCCCGGTCCATCCGAACTTGAAATTTTGAGGTGAGAACATGCCACGCTTATTTTTTGGCGGGATCCATCCGGCAGACCGCAAGGAGCTCTCCGGCGGCTCGACGCCTGCTCCCGCACCCATTCCGAGCCAGGTGGTCATTCCCATGCGCCAACACGTCGGCGCAGCCTGCACCCCGCTGGTGAAGGTGGGGGACACCGTGAAGATGGGCCAGACCATCGGGGACGGAGAGGGCCTCTGCGTCCCGGTCCACGCCTCGGTCTCCGGCACTGTCGTTGCCGTGGAACCCCGCCGCCACGCGTCCGGGGGGGAGTGCATGGCGGTGGTGATCGAAAACGACTTTCAGGACACCCCCGCCCGGGAGCTGACGCCGCACCTGGATCCGGCGGAGCTGAGCCCGGAAGAATTGATCACCGTGATCCGCCGGGCGGGGATCGTGGGCATGGGCGGCGCGACCTTCCCCACCGATGTGAAGGCCAACTCCGGGATCGGGGCGGTGGACACCCTTCTGGGCAACGCCTGCGAGTGTGAACCCTATATCACTGCCGACGACGCGCTGCTGTGCACCTACCCCGAACAGGTGCTGGGCGGGATGGCCGTTCTGATGGATGTCCTGAAGCCCGGCCGGACGGTTCTGGCGGTGGAGGACAACAAGACCGAGGCCATCTCCGTGCTGCGGAGCAAGCTGGCCCAATATCCCGGCATTGAGCTGAAGGTGCTGCCCACCCGCTATCCCCAAGGGGCGGAGAAGCAGCTTATCCAGGCGGTCACCGGCCGCCAGGTGCCTCCCGGCAAGCTGCCCAGGGATGTGGGCTGCGCAGTGTTCAACGCCGCCACCTACGCCTCGGTGTACAAGGCGGTCTGCGAGGGGGAGCCGGTGACCCGGCGGATCGTCACCGTCACCGGCGAGGGGGTCCGCAAGCCGCAGAACTGGATCGTTCGGATCGGCGCGTCCTTTGAATCGGCGGTGGCCGCCTCCGGAGGGCTGACCGACGACGTGTGGAAGGTGCTCTCCGGCGGACCGATGATGGGCGTGGCCCAGATCGACCTGACCGCTCCGGTGGGGAAGGGGACAAACGCAGTGCTCTGCCTGTCCCGGGCTCAGAACGGCGAGAGTGCCCACCCCCACTGCATCCGCTGCGGCAAGTGCCTGACCGCCTGCCCCATGTCCCTCCAGCCGCTCTACCTCTTCCGATTCGGGAAGCTGGGTGACCGGGCAGAGCTGGAGCGCCTGCACCTGTCGGACTGCATCGAGTGCGGCTGCTGCGCATATGTCTGCCCGGGCAAGCTGCCTCTCGTAGAGCAGTTCCGGGCGGGAAAACAGGCTCTGAAGGAGGCGAAAAAGCCGTGAAACTGACTGTGACGTCCTCTCCCCACATCCGGGGAAAGGAGAGCACCGGCTCCATCATGGGCCATGTGCTGCTGGCGCTGCTCCCCGCTCTGGCGGCGGGGACGCTGGTGTATGGGCTGCGCGCCCTCCTGGTGACCGCTGTGGCTACGGCGGCCTGCCTCCTCTCCGAGTGGCTCTTCCGGGTGCTCACCCACCAGCACAACACCCTGCCCGACGGTTCCGCCGCCGTTACGGGCGTGCTGCTGGCGCTCACTCTTCCGGCCACCGTGCCCTATTGGGCGGCTGCGGTGGGCGGCGTGTTTGCCGTGGCGGCAGTGAAGGGCCTGTGCGGTGGGATCGGACAGAACATTTTCAACCCCGCCCTGGCGGGCCGCGCCTTTCTGATGCTCCTCTGGCCGGCCGCCATCACCCGTTATGCCGCCCTGGGGCAGGCGCTGCCCCTCTTCGGCTCCGCGGCCGATGCGGTGACTGCCGCCACCCCTCTGCACCACATGCAGATGCCCGCCCTGCCCGAGGTCTCCCTCGCCGATCTCTTCCTGGGCCGGGTGGGCGGCTCCATTGGGGAAGCCTCCGCTCTGGCCCTCCTGATCGGCGGGGCCTGGCTGGTTTTCCGCCGGGTCATCTCCCCCCGGATCCCCCTGACTTATCTGGGGACGGTGGCGGTGTTGACGCTGGTGTTTTCCAAGGGAGACTCCCCCGTGCTGTGGATGCTTTACAGCCTTCTGAGCGGCGGCGTGATCCTGGGCGCGGTCTTTATGGCTACCGATTACACCACCTCACCCGTCACGCCCATGGGACAGCTTTTCTATGGGGCGGGCTGCGGAGCGCTCACCGTGGTGTTCCGCTACTTCGGACTTTTCCCCGAGGGTGTTACCTATGCGATCCTGCTGATGAACGCCGCCGTCTGGGCCATCGACCGCTTTACCGCCCCCAGGCGCTTTGGAACAGGGAAAGGAGGCGCGGCATGAGAGAATATGCAAAACCCCTGGCCGCGCTGGCTGCGGCCGCCGCCCTTCTGGCGGGAGCCAGGTTTGGCCTGGCGGGCGTCGCCCGGTCCAATGCCGAGGCGGAGCAGACGGCCATGATGGCCGCCCTTCTTCCCGGCAGCTCCAGCTTTACCCCCGAGGAGTATGGCGGGGAGGACGAGAATATCACCGCTGTCTATGCCGGAGAGACCGGCTATGTGGTGGAGACCGTCACCGACGGCTATGTGGGGGAGATCCGCCTCCTGGTGGGGGTGGACGCCTCCGGCGCGGTGACCGGCGCGGTGGTGCGCCAGATGGAGGAGACCTTCGGTCTGGGAGGCCGCGCCGCCTCGGATACCGGCTTCCTGGCCCAGTTTTTGGGAACCGCCGGGGATGCCGCAGTGGGTGAGAATGTGGATGCACTCACCGGGGCCACCGTCACCTCCAAAGCCATCACCAAGGGGATCAATTCCGCCGCAGCCTTTGTCACCGGTGCGGATGTATCCTCCGGCGCGACGGAATGGGGGGATTGGGAATGAAGGGAAAAAATCTTTTGGGGAATACGCTTCTGGCTGCCGTGGTGGGCGGGGCCTGCCTGATCGCCGTGCTGCTGCGCACCTTCGCTCCGGCGGTGATCCTGCCCGGGCTGGATTTGCCCATGCTGGCGCTGCTGTCCCTCATAGCCTTGACGGCAGAGTGTTATCTGGCCCCGAAGAGTGACCGCCCCTGGGTACTTGCTGTTCTGCTGGGCGGAGCCACCTTTGCTCTCCTGCCCTGGTGTGCCGGGCTGGCAGATGGAGAGACGGTCTGGAAGCTGTTTTTGGCCGGGGCCGCTGTTTACGGCGGCGGGGCGTTCCTCTACGGCTCCATGTCCCGGCGCCTGTCCGCCACCCCCGCCGGGAGGTTGGCCCCTGCCGTGAGTGCATTTGTGCTCTTCTTAGGCTGTCAGGCTCTGGCAGGGTTATTTTAAATCGCAGGCAGTGCGGGGTACCGGGAAAACTTTTCCCAGTGCCCCGCATGTTTGCAAGATAGGCAAAAGAAAAATAAAGCACAAAAAATACAGATTTTCTGTTGACAAAGGGCATAACCTCTGGTATGATACTATCTGTTCGGTACGGGTTAGACCGATTAAAAGTTCATATGGGGGTATAGCTCAGCTGGGAGAGCGCTTGAATGGCATTCAAGAGGTCTGCGGTTCGATCCCGCATATCTCCACCAAAAAGAGATCTGATTTCATTGGAAATCAGATCTCTTTTTGTGTTTCACCAGAGCCGTCCGGACAAAGCGGCTGTAAAAAGATTGCCGTAGAACAAATGTTTTTGTCGAAAAAACGAGGGCTTTTATCGGAAAAGCCGAGAGATTTCAAGGGAAAAATTCTGCTTCACTATTGCAATTTAAGAGCAAAGCCTTTATACTAAAAACACGAGTGGAGCGAAATGGAGTAAAAGACCATAAAAAAACATGGAAGTGGGGGAAGAGAGATGACCGGCACCTACGAGCATTCCATCGACGCCAAGGGCCGGCTGTTTATTCCCGCTAAGCTCCGGGAGGAGCTCGGCGTCTCCTTTTACCTGGCCATGGGGGTGGACGCGTGCCTTGCCATCTACCCGCAGGGCACATGGGACCGCTTCACGGAGAAATTTGCCTCCCTTCCCATGAGCCAGTCCAAAGCCATGCGGCCTCTGTTTGCCAATGCCAGCAAGTGTGAGCTGGACAGCCAGGGACGCATTGTGGTGCCCCAGAAGCTGCGCAGGTATGCGGATCTTGACAGGGATGTTGTCATCATCGGCGTCAACGACCGGGCCGAGATCTGGAGCGCCCAGCGCTGGCAGGCGCAGGAAGAGGAAGAGATGACGCCGGAGAAGATGTCGGCGTGTATGGAGGCACTGGGCTTCTGATGAGTGAGCAGTTTTCCCACCGTCCGGTCCTGCTGGACGAGTGTATCGAGGGACTGAATATTCGGCCCGACGGGGTGTACGTGGACGGGACGCTGGGTCGGGCCGGCCATTCCGCTGAGATCGTACAGCGGCTCACCACGGGACATCTCTACTGCATCGACCGGGATCAGGCCGCGCTGGACGCGGCGGAAGAGAAGCTGGCTCCCTGGCGGGAGAAGGTAACTCTCATCCACGGCAACTTTAACGATTTGGACGAACTCCTGGCCGGGGCGGGGACTCCCCCTGCCGACGGGATGCTTTTTGACTTCGGGGTTTCCTCCCCGCAGCTGGACGACCCCAGCCGGGGATTTTCCTACATGCATGACGCTCCGCTGGATATGCGGATGGATCAGACCCAACCCCTGACGGCCCGGACGGTGGTAAATGAGTGGCCCCAGGAGGAGCTGCGGCGCATCCTCTACCAATATGGGGAGGAGCGGTATGCCTCCGCCATCGCGGGAGCCATCGTCCGGGCTCGGGGACAAGCCCCCATTGAGACGACTCTCCAGCTGGTGGAGGTCATCCGGTCGGCCATGCCCGCCCAAGCCTTGCGGGAGAAACAGCACCCGGCCAAGCGGACCTTCCAGGCGGTGCGCATTGCCGTCAACGACGAACTGACCGCAGCCGAGCGGGTCATCAGTCAGGCGGTGCCGCGGCTGGCCCCCGAAGGGCGGCTGTGCATCATCACCTTCCACTCCCTGGAGGATCGGATCGTGAAAACGGGATATGCGGCCCTGGCCAAGGGCTGTACCTGCCCGCCGGACTTCCCGGTGTGCGTGTGCGGCAAGAAACCGGCCATTCGGCTGGTGAACCGCAAACCCATCCTTCCCGGTGAGACCGAATTGGAGGAGAATCCGAGATCGCGCAGCGCGAAGCTGCGAATCGCGGAAAAAGTACGTGTTTAAAACAACACGGAGAACGGAGTGAATGACCATGGCCAGTGCTGTCAGGCGGAAAACCTATGATCCCTATCGCAATTTTGGCTATGCCTATGACGGCTCTGCCGCCCGGAAACTGGAACGGGAGGAAGTCCTGCAGCCCCGTCCCCAGGTTCGTCCCCGCCGTCAGGCGGCGGTCCGGCCCAAGGTCCAGGTGCGGGAGGCGGGACACGTCTCTCTCTTTGCCGTCAGCGGCTTTGCTGCGGTGGCCGTTCTGGCGGTGCTGATCCTGATGAGCTATGTACAGCTGGCCGGCCTCTCCGGTGAGGTGGTGGGGCTGAGCAACGAGATGACCCGCCTGAAGGGGGAAGAGGCCACCCTGCGAGCCCGCTATGAACTGGCCTATGATCTGGGTGCCATCGAAAACTCCGTTACGGCGGATGGTTCCATGGGCCGGCCTCAGGACGGACAGATGGTGTATGTAGATCTCACTGAGCCGGACAGCGTGGTGGTCTACGACCACGGTCAGGAGACCACCGGCCATTTCCTGGACGGCGTGCGGCAGATCGTGGAAAACGTTCTGGCATATTTTTGAGGGGGAAGCTCATAGTATTGCGTGAAGACCCTGCTATA
The DNA here is from genome assembly GCF_050313575.1 of Candidatus Pseudoscillospira sp. SGI.172. NCBI lineage: Bacteria > Bacillati > Bacillota > Clostridia > Candidatus Pseudoscillospira > Candidatus Pseudoscillospira sp. SGI.172. Next base: position 15,217 of record NZ_JBNPLQ010000017.1, read on the forward strand.
AAGAGAAATCCAAGGGCGTAAGAAAAAGAATTTTTTCTTACGCCCTTCACTGATGAAAGGGGAATGGCATATGAAAGGCAGAAAGCAGGACCCGGTCTCCAGAACGCCTGACCACCGGGCAAACCGGATCGTTTTGACCCGGACACTGATTCTGCTGGCTGTATTTGGCGTGGCGGCGTTCCTTCCGCTGTTTGGGCGGCTCTATGCCATCCAGATCCGGGATCACGACATGTATGAGCAAAAGGCCATCGACCAGCAGACCATGGACAACTCTGTGGCTGCCAACCGGGGCAAGATCACGGACGCCAACGGAAAGGTCCTGGCTGTGAGCGCCACGGTGTACGATATCATCGTCTCTCCCAAGGATTTTGCCTCTGTGCAGAAAAACTGGGACAAAAAATACGCCTCCGCGCCGGAAAAGGCGACCTACGCCCGGCCGGAGGCTGGGGACGTGGCGGCGGGACTGTCTGAGATCCTGGGCGTCGACACGGAGAAGCTCCTCAAAAGCCTGAGCAAGGACAGCTACTATGAGGTGGCCGCCAAACGGGTGGAGAAGGAGACGGCGGACCAGGTGCGTCAGTTCGTGCTGGACCATCACCTGTCCAACAGCGTCTATCTCAGCCCCACCACCAAGCGGTATTACCCCTGCGGCTCCTTGGCGTCCCAGGTCATCGGGTGGGTGAACCCCAATCTGGAGAACACCGGCGCCTACGGGATGGAGGCCCTATACGAAGAGGAACTGGCGGGCCAGACCGGACGGGTCGTCACCGCCAAGAAGGGCGACGGCACCGAGATGAAGTATTCCTTCCAGGACTACTACGACGCCACCGATGGCAATAATCTGGGCCTGACGCTGGATTCCACCATCCAGTACTACTGTGAGCGGATCCTGGAAAAGGGCATCGAGATGTTCGACGTGCGCAACGGCGGTTTTGCCATCGCCATGAATCCCAAGACCGGAGAGATCTTGGCCTGGGCCAACTCTCCCACCTATGATCTCAACTCCCCCTGGACCGTCACTGATCCGGTACTCAATCAATACCTGGAGACGGTGAAAAACGACCCCAGTGCCGGCGAGGAGGCATATGCCGCCGCCCTGAGCCAGATGCAGAACCAGCAGTGGCGCAACAAGGCCATCAATGACACCTATGAGCCGGGCTCCACCTTTAAGTCGGTGGTGCTGGCCGCCGCCCTGGAAGAGGGCGCGGTGAATGAGAACAGCCATTTTTACTGCCCCGGCTACGCTGTTGTGGCGGACCGGCGGATCAGCTGTTCCAAAAAGGCGCCCGGCCACGGCGACCAAAATCTGGCCCAGGCGGTGGCCAACTCCTGCAACCCGGCCTTTATCGCCATCGGACAGAAGCTGGGGGCGGAGAAGTTCTACAACTATCTGGAGGATTTCGGCTTTCTGGGCCCCACGGGCATTGATATGCAGGGGGAGTCCCAGCTCAGCCCCGTCCCCAACCTGATCTGGCCCCGGGATAAATTCACCAGCGCCAACGGCATCACCAATCTGGCGACCGCCTCCTTCGGGCAGGGCCTTCAAGTCACGCCCATCCAGCTCATCACGGCGGCTTCCGCTGTGATCAACGGCGGACACCTGATGCAGCCCTATGTCATGAAGTCCATCACCGACCCGGAGGGGAACGTGGTCCGGCAGAATCAGCCCACGGAAGTCCGTCAGGTTGTCAGCGCCGAGACCTCCCAGCGCTGCCGGACCATTCTGGAGGGCGTGGTGAACGGCGGCACCGGAAAGCGGGCCTATGTGCCCGGCTACCGCATCGGCGGCAAGACCGGTTCCTCTGAGACCCTGGACAGCCGGAGAGGCATCGACCACACCATCGTCTCCTTCCTGGGCTTTGCCCCCGCGGACGACCCTCAGGTGGTCATCCTTCTCATGTATGACAATCCCAAACCGGTGAGTGCCGGAAGCAACTTCACCGCCAAGGGCTACTACATCAGCGGCGGCAATATGGCCGCTCTGATGGCCGGCGAGCTGTTGTCCAATATTCTGGACTACATGGGGGTGGAGAAGAACTATACCGAGACTGAGAAGAGCATGGTGGACGTCACCGTGCCCAACCTGGTGGGCCAGACCGCCCAGGTGGGCCGGGAGTCGGCCGCCGGCGCGGGCTTTACGGTCCGCATGGTGGGAGAGGGAGATACCGTCACTGCCCAGATCCCGGTGGGAGGGGCCTCCATTCCCAGCGGCAGTGAGGTGGTCCTCTACCTGGGCGCGGAGAAGCCCACGGATCTGGTGACTGTCCCCGATGTGCGGGGCAAGACCGCTGCGCAGGCCAGGGAGATCCTGAGTCAGCACGGCCTGTATCTCAAAGTGGGAGGCTCCAGCAGCTACATGTCCGCCAACGCGGTGGCGGCCAGCCAGTCCATCAATGTGGGGACCTCGGTGGAACGGGGGACCGTGGTGGAGTGCCTGTTTGCCGACAACACCATGGTGGATTGACGGGGAACCAAACGCAAAGTGTGGATGGAAAGGGTGGTCGCGATGCAGCTGAAGACACTGCTGGAGGGGGTCGGCTATGCCGGGCCCGCGCCGGAGGATGTGGAAATCAAAGGACTCAGCTATGACACCCGCACGCTCCGCCCCGGCGAGCTCTTTGTGGCCCTGCGGGGCTATAAGACAGACGGTCACCGCTACATCGCCGAGGCCCTGGAAAAAGGGGCGGCCGCCATCGTCTGTGAGGAGGCGGGAGCGGGGCGGCTCACCGTTCCGGACAGCCGGGAAGCTCTGGCGATCCTCTCGGCCAACTGGTTCGGGCATCCGGCCCGGGAACTGACCGTGGTCGGCGTCACCGGCACCAACGGCAAGACCACCACCACCAGCCTTTTAAAAGCCATGATCGAAGAGGCACTGGGGACGAAGGCAGGGCTTATCGGCACCAACGAAAACCGGGTGGGCGACGAGGTCTGCCCCGCCGAGCGCACCACCCCGGAAAGCTGGGAGGTCCAGCGCTGGCTCCGCCGGATGGCGGACAGCGGCTGCACCCATGTGGTGATGGAGGTCTCCTCCCACGCGCTGTGCCTCCACCGGGTGGACGGCATCCCCTTCGCCGTGGGGGCGTTTACGAACCTCACCCAGGACCATCTGGACTTTCACAAGACCATGGAGGCGTACAAGAAGGCCAAAGGCCGCCTCTTCCGGCAGTGCGGCACGGCGGTTTTGAATCTGGATGACGAGGCGGGACGCTCCTACGCCGCTGAAGCGCCCTGTCCGGTGTTCACCTACTCTGAGCGGCGGGACGAGGCCGACCTCACCGCCAAGAACCTGCGCCTCTTCTCGGATCGGGTAGAGTTCGAGGCGGTGACCCGGGAGGAGATTTCCCGGGTGAAGCTGGGCATTCCGGGCGGCTTTACCGTCTACAACGCCCTGTGCGCCCTGGGCTGTGCCCACGCTCTTGGGATCCCCCTGGGCAGGGCGTCCGCCGCGCTGGCGAAGGCCCCCGGGGTCAAGGGGCGGATGGAGGTGGTTCCCACCCCCGGGCCGGGGACTGTCCTCATTGACTACGCGCACACCCCAGACGCACTGGAAAACGCCCTCACCGCCCTGCGGGACTTTGCCCAGGGAAGGCTTATCTGCCTCTTCGGCTGCGGCGGCGACCGGGACCGGGGCAAACGGCCCATTATGGGAGCGCTGGCGGCCAGTCTGGCAGATTTTGTGGTGGTCACCTCCGACAATCCCCGCACGGAGGACCCCACAGCCATCATTGATGACATCCTGAAAGGGATGGAGGGATTTGACACGCCCCGGCTGGTGGAGCCGGACCGGCGAAAGGCCATCCGGGCTGCCGTGGCCCTGCTCGGGGAGGGGGACACCCTGGTGCTGGCCGGAAAAGGTCATGAGACATATCAGGAAGTGAACGGGGAAAAGCACCATCTGGACGAGCGGGAAGAGGTCGCGGCTTGTTTCTCCTGACAGTTGTGATCGCGCGGCTGACGTGATATAATACCCGCTTGCAGGTCAAGGTACTGCGGCATGGGACAGAGGCGGCCGCGCTTTCCGTCCACAAAAGAGCTGGAGGTTCAAAAGATGACATCGAGAATGGAAACTTTCGCGGCGGTCCTCATCGTGGCAGGGGTGAGCTTTGTGCTCACGGCCCTGTTCGGGAAGCTGCTCATTCCCATGCTCCGGCGGCTGAAGGCCGGGCAGTCCATCAAGGAAGACGGCCCCACCTGGCATATGGCCAAACAGGGGACCCCCACCATGGGCGGGCTCATGTTTATCCTGGCCATCGCCGTCACTGTGGGCGTCCTGGGCTGGAGCCATGTGGCCAACGGAGACCGGGGGGCGGTCTATGTGTTTTTCTTCGCCCTGGTCTTTGGCGTGATCGGCTTTCTCGACGACTACATGAAGGTGGTCCACCACCAGAATACCGGCCTCACCGCGGGCTGGAAGTTCCTTCTTCAGCTGGCCGCCGCCATTTTGATGACGGTGCTGCTCCGCTATGAGGGCTACCTCTCGCCCAATCTTTATCTTCCCTTTGCTCAGGTGAGCATCCCCCTGCCCTGGCCGGTGTATATGGTTTTTGCCGCCTTCGTCATGGTGGGCACGGTCAACGCCGTCAATATCACCGACGGCGTGGACGGTCTTTCCTCCTCCGTGACGGTGCCGGTGGCCCTCTTCTTCGTGGCGGTCACCGCCCGGTGGAACGAGGGGGAGCTGACGGTCTTTTCCGCCGCCCTGCTGGGCGGACTGCTGGGCTTTCTCCTCTATAACCGGTACCCTGCCAAGGTGTTCATGGGGGACACCGGCTCTCTCTTTCTGGGCGGCGCGGTCTGCGGGCTGGCCTTTGCCGCCGATATGCCGCTTATCCTGATCCTGGTGGGTGTGGTCTATATTGCGGAGACCTTATCTGACATTATACAGGTGACCTACTTCAAGGCCACCCACGGCAAGCGCATCTTTAAAATGGCCCCTCTCCACCACCACTTTGAGATGTGCGGGTGGAACGAGAAAAAGGTCGTGGCGGTGTTCACCGCGGTTTCCGCGGTGTTCTGCGTTCTGGCCTGGTTCGGTGTGGCGGGCCGGTATCTCATTTAAGCCCGCAAGCTGCGGAGATGCCCGGAACAGGAGGGGAAATTCATGCCAAAACTGAAACGCGACCTCACCATGGAAGAGCAGCTGGCCCGGGGGCCCATGGATCTGCCCTTCCTCATGCTGGTGGTGCTTCTCACCGGGATCGGCGTCATTATGGTGTTCTCCGCCTCCTACGCCACCGCCCTCAACGAAGGTCACGCCGCCACCTATTATTTCATTCGACAGGGGATCTTCGCGGCGGCCGGGCTGGGGCTGTTGTATGTCACCTCCAAGATCAACTACCAGTCCTTCCGATGGATGTCGGTGTTTGTGCTGGGCTTTGCCCTGGTTCTGCTGGTGCTGGTGCTGGTGCCGGGCATCCACACCAACCGGTCGGACGGCGTCAAGCGGTGGATCCGCTCGATCGGCCCGATACCTGCCTTCCAACCCTCCGAGTTTGCCAAGCTGGGTGTCATCCTCTACTTCTCCGCCCGGATGTCCAAGCGGGGAAGTGAGAAGAAAAAGAAATTCAACACCCGAACGTTGTCCGGGACCCTGCTGCAAAAGGCGGATGGGTGGGGGTTCACCGAGCTGGTGCCATACGGCGTGATCCTGCTGGTCATCATGCTGCTCATGAAGCTCGAGCCCCACATGTCGGGCACCATCCTCATCCTGATCCCGGCCGCCGCCATTCTCTTTGCCGGCGGTGTGCGGCTGGGATGGTTTGCCCTGGGCGGGGCTGCGGTGGGGGGCTTGCTGGCTCTGACTATGACGGGTTATCAGTCCACCCGTATTCTGGTGTGGAAAGACCCCTGGGCCTATCCCAAGGACGGCGGATATCAGATCATTCAATCCCTCTATGCCATCGGGTCCGGAGGGCTGTTCGGAGTTGGCTTCGGACAGAGCCGGCAGAAGCAGCTTTTCATCCCGGAGCCGGAGAATGACTTCATCTTCTCCATCGTTTGCGAGGAGTTGGGACTCATTGGGGCGGGGCTCATCCTGCTCCTCTTCGTCATGCTCATCGTCCGGGGCTACTGGATCGCCCTCCACGCCCGGGACCGGTTCGGCTCCCTGCTGGCAGTGGGCGTCACTACGCTGATGGCGGCACAGGTGTTCCTGAACATCTCGGTGGTCACCAATTTTCTGCCCACCACCGGCATTTCTCTGCCTTTCTTCAGTTATGGAGGTACGGCGCTCATGATCCAACTCATTGAGATGGGCATTGTGCTGGCGGTCTCCCGGCAGATTCCCGCCCCCAAGCAGGGCTGACCTACTTTCTTTTTCAAAAGAAAGTAGGCAAAGAAAACTTTCATAGAGGGCCGCGCTTCTTTTTGAAACAGAAAGCGGGCAGGAAAACTTTCGTAAAAGGCCGCGCTTCTTTTTGAACAGAAAGCGGGTAAGAAAACTTCCGTAAAAGACCGTACTTCTTTTTGAAACAGAAAGCGGGCAGAAAAACTTCCGTAGAAGGCCACGCTTCTTTTTTAGGGGGATTTTGAATGAACGTTTTATTCACCTGCGGCGGTACGGCTGGACATATCAATCCCGCCGTGGCTCTGGCCCGGATGTTTCAAGAGCGGGAGCCGGGCTGCCGTATCCTCTTCGTGGGGGCAGACGGGGGCATGGAGACCCGGCTGGTCCCCAAGGAGGGCTTTGAGCTCAAAACGGTGACCATCACCAACTTCCGCCGGTCCGTGACTCCCGCCGCCATCGGTCACAACGTTAAGACGGTGTTCAACATGGGCCGCGCCGACAAGCAGGCCAAGGCTATTCTGGATGATTTTCGGCCAGATCTGGTGGTGGGCACCGGGGGCTATGCCAGCTTCCCGGTGGTGAAGGCCGCCGCCAAGCGGGGCATCCCCACCGCTGTCCATGAGTCCAACGCCGTCCCCGGCCTCACTACCAAGGCGCTCTCCAAGGTGGCGTCGGTGGTGATGGTGGGGTTTGAGGAGAGCCGCGACCACTATGAACACCCGGAGAAGGTGGTGGTCACCGGCACCCCGGTACGGGGGGATTTCTTCCGGTACACCCGCATGGAGGCGCGGGAGAAGCTGGGCTTTACCGACGACCGGCCCCTCCTTCTGTCTTACTGGGGGAGCCTGGGGGCTGAGGTGATGAACGGCTACATGGGTGAGTTCATCCGCCTGGAGTGTGCCAACGCCCAGCCCTTCCGCCATATCCACGGCGCGGGGCGGGATTTCGCCTCTGTGACCCGGGCCCTGGCCGACACCGACGTGTGCAAGGCCTGCCACCCCGGGGTGGAGGTGCGGGAGTATATCTATGACATGCCGCTGGTGATGGCGGCGGCCGATCTGGTCCTCTGCCGCTCGGGGGCCTCCACCATCTCCGAGTTGGCGGCCATCGCCAAACCGGCCATCCTGGTGCCCTCCCCCAATGTCACCGCCGACCACCAGACCAAGAACGCCAAGGTGCTGGCCGACGCCGGAGGCGCGTTGCTTCTCCCTGAGAAGGAATGTTCGGGACGGCGGCTCTATGAGGAGGCCTCCGCCCTTCTGCGGGATGGGATCCGCCGGGAGCACATGGCCAGGGCCCTCTCCGCACTGGCCATTCCGGACGCCAACGAGAAGATCTACGCCACCCTTCAGACCCTGCTCTGATCCCCTGTGTGCCCCGTCCGGTACCCAATGGGCCCCTTCCGCATAGGATGGCCCAAAGGAAATCCGCAGGGAGGGCGAACAATGAGCGTTTTCAGAATCGAGGGGGGGCATCCCCTGACCGGGACCGTCCGGACGCAGGGGGCCAAAAACAGCGTTTTGCCGATTTTGGCGGCCACCCTTCTCTCGCCGGGTGAGAGTGTGATCCACAACTGTCCAAGGCTGACCGATGTGGAATACACACTGGAGATCCTCCGCCGGCTGGGGTGCCGTGCGGAGCGGGAAGGGGAGACGGTGACCGTTTCAGCCGCCGCGCCCACCGAGTGGGAGATCCCGGACGACTTGATGCGGGAGATGCGCTCCTCGGTGATCTTCCTGGGGGCGATTCTGGGGCGCATGGGCCGGGCTGAACTGTCCTATCCGGGCGGCTGCGAGCTGGGTCCCCGGCCCATCGATCTTCACCTGTCCGCCCTGCGGGCCCTTGGGGCGGAGATCGATGAGCGGGGCGGGCGGCTTTCCTGCCGGGGCGCGCTCACCGGAGCGGACATCACCCTTGCTCTGCCCAGCGTGGGGGCCACTGAGAACATCATGCTGGCCGCCGTGCGGGCGGAGGGGATCACCTCCATCACCAATGCCGCCCGGGAGCCCGAGATCGTGGATCTCCAGAATTTTTTGAACGCCTTGGGCGCTGAGGTGCAGGGCGCAGGCAGTTCGGTCATTACCATCCGGGGCGGGCGGCCGCTCCACGGCGGGGAGCACACCGTCATCGGCGACCGCATCGCGGCGGCCACCTGGCTTTCCGCGGTGGCGGCCGCCGGGGGAGAGGCCAGGATCACCGGTGTGGACTGGCGGCATCTGTCCACCGTCACAGCCGTTCTCTCCGAGGCGGGCTGCAAGATCGAGAGTGCTCCGAATATCATTGCCATCCGGGCTCCGGAACGCCTGCGGGCGGTGCGCCCCATCCGCACGGCGCCCTACCCCGGTTTCCCAACCGACGCCCAGGCCATTATGATGGCGGCGTTGTGTACGGCGGAGGGCGCCACCGTGTTTGCCGAGAATATCTTCGACAGCCGATACCGCCATGTGGATGAGCTGGTTCGAATGGGGGCCGACATCCGGGTGGAGGGAAAAGTGGCCGTGGTCTACGGCGTTCCGAGACTGTTCGGAGCGCAGGTGACCGCCGCCGATCTCCGGGGCGGTGCGGCACTGGCAGTGGCCGCACTGGGGGCGGAGGGAGAGACGATCCTCTCCGGGCTGCGGCACGTCCGGAGGGGTTACGCCGACCTGCCCGCCGACCTGAGAGCCCTGGGAGCCAGCGTGACAGAGGAAGAATTCAGGGATTCTTAACGATTTCTTTCTTTTTGCATGGTACAATACAGAAAAAGGCGGCCTGTGAGCCCCCGTGCGGACATGAAGCCGTGGAAGAGAGGAACACCCGGATATGGCGGCGAGAAAAAAACGAAATCGACACCGGCGGAGGAGAGGACGCTTCGGCTTCCTCTATCCGCTGTTGTCATTTTTGATCATCTTCGCCGCCATTCTGGCAGGCAGTGTGGCTTTTTTCCGGGTCAATCAGGTGACTGTGGTGGGCAACAGCCGCTACACCGCCGAAGAGGTGGCGGAGGCTTCCGGAGTCCAAATCGGGGACAACCTATGCCTCATCAACAAGCCCAAGACCGCCCAGAGCATCCTGAGGCGGCTGCCCTATGTGGAAAAGGTGTCGCCGGTCCGCCGGCTGCCCGACACCCTGGAGCTGCGGATCACCGAGACCTCAGCGGTGGCTGCTGTCCAGGCGGAGGAGAGCTGGTGGCTGCTGGATGCCGACGGCAAGCTGCTGGAGCAGGGGGACGCCTCGCTCCGGGGCAGCCTGCCCCAGGTGCTGGGCCTCACGCCCATCGCCCCGTCGCTGGGCAGTCGGGTGGCTGTGGATCAGGAGACGGAGGAGGCCCCCCTCAAGGTGGAGAGCCTGCGCGCTCTGCTGTCCGCTCTGGCGGAACGGGGGATGTCGGGGAACCTCACGGAATTTATCGATCTGACGGCCTCCAACGTCATTTACTTCGGATACGGCGAGGGACTGACGGTGGCGGTGCCGATGACAGGCGATTTTGACAAGCGGGTCTTTTCCCTTCAGCGGGTCATGGAAACCTTTGCACAGCGGGGGGAGGCCGTGACGGGGACGCTGGATCTGACCTACGGCGACGAACAGGCCCGTCTGCTCACCAGCCGGTGGACTCCCGCCGAACAGACCGGAAACGAACAGGAAGGAGGCGGCACAGATGGTGCATCTCAGCCCGAAGCAGGAACAGACACAGGAGACGCCGGAGCAGCGGAGTCCCCGGCGGCCTAAGAGCGCGGGGAGCATGTCGGTGGCGCTGGTGTTTGCCATTGTCGGATTTCTGCTGGCCTCACAGTTGAGGAGCGTGTGGGTCAACACCCAGGCTGCGGCTTCCGACACCAGCCGTCTGGAGACGCTGCAGGAGCTCTACAATCAGGAATTGGACAAGTCTGATGCTCTGCAAAAGCAACTCAAACAGACGCAGGAGGAGCTGTCTCTTTACCGCCAGCAGACGGCAGACGGCAGCACCCGGGGGGAGGCCCTGAAGGCAGAGCTGGATAAGCTGGAGATCACCGCCGGACTGGTAGAGGTCACCGGCCCGGGCGTGAGCGTGGTCATGTCCGACTCTACCGCGGTCAACGCTACGGGAGAGGAGGCCGACTACATCATCCACGACTCCGACCTACTGTCGGTGATCAACGAGCTGCGTTCGGCGGGAGCGGAGGCCATCTCCCTCAACGGGGAGCGGCTTCTGGCCACCAGCGAGATCCGCTGTACCGGTGCGGTGGTGACGGTGAACGGACGGCGGTATGCCGCCCCCTATGTCATCTTTGCCATCGGAGATCCCGCTACGCTTTACAATGCCCTCACCATGCGAAACGGCGTAGTGGACATTCTGGGGCAGTGGAAGATCAGCGTCCAGGTCAACACCAGTACCCAGCTTACCATCCCCAAGTACCAGGGGGCGGTGGAGTACCGGTACGCCAAACCGGCGGAGAGCCTTCCGCCGCAGGAAGAGGGGGTGGGCTGAGTGCTGGAGCTGATCGGACTGACGGCCGGGCTGCTGCTGGGGTTCCTCATCCCCCTGCACTTTCCGGCGAGCATGACCCTCTATGTGGGGGTGGGGCTGCTGGCCGCCCTGGACTCGGCTCTGGGTGGGATGCGTTCCCGGCTCAAGGGGGAATTCCATCTGCCCATCTTTTTGTCGGGCACCATCGGAAACGCCGCCATCGCGGTGTTCCTCACCGCGCTGGGTGAGCGCATGGGAATTCCCATGTATTTGGCTGCTGTGGTGGTGTTTGGCACCCGAATGTTCCAAAACTTTGGGGAAATCCGCAGAGAGCTATTGACCTCGAAGCCAAAGAAGGATAAAATAAAGCAAGATGTAGAACCCAGCGGGGAATTCGACACAAAATGAGGTCGTTTTTCCCCCTTACATAACGATAAGATGGTTTTAGGAGGAGCAGTTATGCCGTTTGGATTGGATACAGGTCCGGAGTCTGTCGTCAATATCAAAGTGATCGGAGTGGGCGGCGGCGGCAATAATGTGGTGAACCGAATGGTGAAGTCGGGCGTGAAGAGCGTAGATTTCATCTCTGTCAATACAGACAAGCAGGCGCTGGCCATTTCCAGCGCCAATCAGAAGATCCAAATCGGCGAAAAGCTCACCGGCGGCCAAGGCGCGGGGTCGAACCCGGAAGTGGGTCGCAAGTCCGCTGAGGAGAGCCGGTCTCAGATCGCCAAGGCGCTGGAGGACACCGACATGGTGTTCATCACCGCCGGTATGGGCGGCGGCACCGGCACCGGCGCGGCCCCCATCGTGGCCGACATCGCCAAGGAAGCCGGCCTCCTCACGGTGGGCGTGGTCACCAAGCCCTTCAACTTTGAGGGCCGTCGCCGGATGCAGCAGGCCGAGGCTGGCATCGAGGAACTCAAGACCAAGGTGGACTCCCTGGTCATCATCCCCAATGAGCGGCTGAAGTTCGCCACCGATCAGAAAATCACCTTCGCCAACGCCTTCGAGATCGCCGACGACGTGCTGCGTCAGGCGGTGCAGTCCATCTCCGACCTCATCAAGAACACCGGCTTCATCAACCTGGACTTTGCCGACGTTACCGCTGTGATGCAGTCTGCCGGAATGGCTCACATGGGCGTGGGCCGGGGCGCAGGCAAGACCAAGGCCGAGGAGGCCGCCAAAATGGCCATCTCCAGTCCCCTGCTGGAGACCTCCATCAACGGTGCCCGGGGCGTGCTGGTCAATATTACCGGTTCCATGGACATCGGGCTGGAAGAGGTGGAGACCGCCGCCGAGCTGGTGCGGCAGGCCGCCCATCCCGAGGCACTCATTATCTTCGGCGCGGCCTTTGACGAGTCCCTGGAGGACGAAATTCAGGTCACCGTCATTGCCACCGGCTATGATGAGGCGACCCAGAAGGCCAACGCCGCCGACAAGGCCTTTACCAAAGCTGGCGAAAAGGTGGGGGGAGACAAGAAGGGCGAGGGCGAGAAAAAGCCCGCAGACGACGACGACACCTGGCAGTCCATCTTCAACATCTTCAACCGCGAGCAGTAAACGAACAGAGCGCCGCCCCTGCCAAGGCAGGGGCGGCGCTTTTTGATGAAGATGAGGGGACGTCAGGGGATCCGCCTGCCCAGGCGGGCCAGCAGAAGCTGGGCCCCCAGACCGGTAAAGGCCCCGGCGATCACGCCGGTGATGAGGAGCACGGGCAGATAGAGGACGAGCTGGGGCGTGCGGGCAATGAGAATGGCTGCGCCCATCTGCCCCAGGTTGTGGAAGATGGCCCCAATGGCGCCGCATACCCAGAGCTGTTTTTCCGTAAGGATCTTCCGAAACAGCAGCATGGACAGGTAGCAGAGCAGTCCCCCTGCCAGGGAGTAGAGGAAGGTGGAGCCCCCGGCAAAGAGGCTGCCCAGAAAAATGCGGCATAGCAGGATCATCAAGGTGTCCCCCGGGCCCAGGGCAAACATGGCGTACACCGTCACGATGTTGGCAAGACCCAGCTTCATGCCCGGCACGGGGACCACAGGCGGGATCTGGGCCTCGGCCACAAATATGGTGAGGGCAATGGCGGTGAGGAGGGCGCAGAGGGTCAGTCGCTTCGTCTGTTTCATCCGCTCACCCCACCGCTCCGTCGATCTCCGGCTCGGCAGAGCCGTCCTCGATCTGGATGACCAGAGCATTGGGCAGGCACACCACCGGGACGACGCCGGTCTCGATCCAGCCTTGGTGGACACACACCTGGTCGGGGCAGTCGGCCTCCTTCACCCGAATCTTTCCCCGGGCCACCTCCACCACGTCGGTGATGCCGCTTTTTCCCGTGTAGGTGCGGGTGTAGGACTCGGTGACGGCGGCGAGGTCGATGCGCTCCACCAGCTCACCGTCCAGATAGATGGCGGCTATGGAGCCGGTAGGCACCCGGGAGAGCAGAAGCCAGGCGGCCAGGGCGGAGCCAGCCACGATCACGCCCAGCAGGATGAGCCAGAAACGATTGGACAGCGTTTTTTTCAAAGTCATTCCTCCACGATCCGTAAGGTATAGCCGGAATCCTCCCGCAGCGTGAAGCGGTCGGCCAGTCCGGCGGTGATTTGAACGGTGTGATCCTCCCCGATGAGGACCGCTTCGAAATCGTCGCTCTGCCGCCAGCAGTCCAGTGCCTTCTCCGGCCCCAGAACGAAGAGGCCGGTGGATAGGCCGTCGCACGCCGTTCCGCTCTTCCCCACGATGGTGGCGGAGAGAAGGCCGCTCCGGGCCGGCGCACCGGTGTCCGGGTCGATGATGTGCCAGTAGCGGACGCCGTTTTCCTCAAAGTAGCGCTGATAGCCTCCCGAGGTGACTGCGGCCTCGTCAGTGAGCTCCAGCCAGCCCACATAGTCCTCACTCTCACCCTCAGGGTCCTGGACGGCCACCCGCCAGGGGGAGCCGTCGGGCTTTGCCCCCACTGTCTGGACGTTCCCCCCCAGATTCAAGATGGCGGAGGTCACCCCCGCCTCCTTCAAAAGCGAGGCGCACTGCTCTCCGGCGTAGCCCTTGGCCAGTGCGCCGAAGTCCAGCTCCATCCCCGCCGGAAGTGTGACGGTATCCCCGTCCATATGGACGGCATGGTCATCCACCCGGGTGAGCAGGTCTGCCAGCTCTTCCGCGTCCGGGATCCGGTAATCGCCTGTGGTGAATCCCCAGGCCTTGACCACGGGATAGAGCGTCACGTCCAGCGCGCCGCCGGTGCGGTCGCCCAGCGCGGCGGCGGCGTTCAGCAGGGCGGCGGTGTCCGTCCCCACGGTTACAGGCGCGCCTGCGCTGTGGTCGATGGCCCATACCTCACTGTCCTCCCGCGTCACGGAGAGCGTTTTTTCCAGGCGATTGATCTCCGCCTCGGCGGCGGACAGCCCTTCCCGGGCGTGGGAGCCGTAGGCGGTGAGGGTCATGACGGTGTCCATGGCGAAAATTGTGGTGCTCTCTTCCGTGCTGGAGCAGCCGGAGAGCAGGAGGAGCACAGCCAGAGAGAGGGCAAGCGGTCGTTTCAAAGAGATGCCACCTTTTCAGTCATAATCACTCAATATTGTACCCCAGAGAAGGGGAAAAGGCAATCCCTTCAACAAAGTTGCGGGCATGGGCATTTTTGACGCCTTTTTTCCCTTGTACCGCCTGAAACGGGGTGGTAGAATACAACTAATTCCATACTGGGTGGTATGATAATTGGACGGACCATTTGGTCCCGGAGGTGTTTTTGATGCGGATTGGGATCGTGACAGGGGCCTCCTCCGGTCTGGGAAGGGCCTACGCGCGCCAGATCGACAAGACGATGAAGTTGGACGAGCTGTGGCTGGTGGCCCGGCGGGAGGATCGGCTGAACCGCCTGGCGGAAGAGTTGAACGTCCGGTGCCGGATCTTCCCGCTGGATCTGACCCGGCGGGAGAGCACGGAGGAGCTCCGAGGAGCGCTGGAAGAGGAACAGGCCCGGGTGGAGATTTTGATCTGCGCCGCGGGCTTCGGCAAATTCGGCCGGGCGGAGGACCTGACGGCGGCGGAGACCGACGACATGATCTCCCTCAACTGCCGGGCGGCGGTGGAGCTGACGCGGGTGTGCCTGCCCTATCTGGACCGGGGGAGCCGGGTGCTGGAGGTCTGCTCCTGCGCCGGATTTCAGCCGCTGCCGGGGATGAATCTCTACGCGGCCACCAAGGCCTTCCTGCTTCGCTATACCCGCGCGCTCCGCTGGGAGCTGGCGGGCCGGGGCATCCTGGTGTCGGCGGTGTGTCCCTACTGGATTAAGACGGAATTCATGGAGGTGGCCCGGAACACCTCCCACCCGGAGGCGGTGCGCCACACCCCCTTTGCGGTCAGGCCGGAGTCGGTGGCAGCCTGGTCCATGAGCATGAACCGGCTGGGCCTGGCTGTCATCACCGGCGGTCCCATCCCCCTGGCCATGCGCCTGGGGAGCAAGCTTCTGCCCAGCTGTGTGCCCATGGCGGTCTGGGAGGGCATGCGCAGAATGTAATCCCCGGCTCCCCGGCGGGAGCCTGCATATTAAAAGGATCAGCCCGCGATAGAAAGAAAGGAAGAGATGCCCATGCAGACCGATATTCAGATCGCCCAGAGCGCAAAGCTGCGCCCCATTCCGGAGATTGCCGCCAAGCTTTCCCTGACGTCGGAACAGCTCATCCCTTACGGCTACGATAAGGCCAAGGTGGAGCCGGACGCCTATCGGGCTATGCCCCGGAAGGGACGGCTGATCCTGGTCACCGCCATCAACCCCACTCCCGCGGGGGAGGGCAAGACCACCACCTCCGTTGGCCTGGCCGACGCCCTCCAGCGGCTGGGCAAGCAGACCTGCCTGGCGCTGCGGGAGCCCTCCCTCGGCCCTGTGTTCGGCGTTAAGGGCGGCGCGGCAGGCGGCGGTTACGCCCAGGTGGTGCCCATGGAGGACATCAACCTCCATTTCACCGGCGACTTCCACGCCATCGGCGCGGCCAACAACCTGCTGGCGGCGATGCTGGACAACCACATCCAGCAGGGCAACGCCCTGGACATCGACGTGAAGAACATCACCTGGAAGCGCTGCGTGGACATGAACGACCGGCAGCTGCGCAATGTGATCGACGGTCTGGGCGGTCGAATGCAGGGCATGCCCAGGGAGGACGGCTTCGACATCACGGTGGCCAGCGAGGTCATGGCGGTGTTCTGCCTCTCCACTGGGCTCATGGACCTCAAGGAGCGCCTGGGTCGGATGGTGGTGGCCTACACCCGCGCCGGAAAGCCGGTCACCGCCCACGACCTGAAGGCGGAGGGAGCCATGGCCGCCCTTCTGAAGGACGCGCTGAAGCCCAATCTGGTGCAGACGCTGGAGGGGACTCCGGCTTTCATCCACGGCGGGCCCTTCGCCAACATCGCCCACGGCTGTAATTCGATCTCCGCCACAGACGCGGCCCTGCGGTTGGCCGACTATGTGGTCACCGAGGCTGGCTTCGGCGCCGACTTGGGCGCGGAGAAGTTCTTGGACATCAAATGCCGGGCGGCGGGCCTGCGCCCGGATGCCGTGGTCATCGTGGCCACCGTCCGCGCCCTCAAGCATCACGGCGGCTGCCCCAAGGCCGAGCTGGCCCGGGAAGATCTGGCGGCGCTGGAGAAGGGCCTTCCCAACCTGCTCAAGCATGTGGAGAACATCACCCGGGTCTATGGGCTCCCCGCCGTGGTGGCCATCAACCAGTTTGACTGCGACACCGATGCCGAGATCGCCATGATCCGGAAGGCCTGCGAGACCTACGGCGTGCGGGTGGCCCTCTCCCAGGTCTGGGGCAAGGGCGGCGAAGGCGGCGAGGAACTGGGCCGGGAGGTCCTGCGGGTCATCGAGGAGGGAGAGAACCACTTCCAGTTTGCCTATTCCGATGAGATGTCCCTTAAGGAGAAGATCGGGGCGGTGGCCCGGAAGGTCTACGGGGCGGATGGGGTGAACTTTGCCCCCGCCGCGGCCAAGGAACTGGAGAAGCTCACCGAGCTGGGCTTCGGGGCACTTCCAGTGTGCATGGCCAAGACCCAGTATTCCCTCTCAGACGATCAGAACCTCCTGGGTGCTCCCACGGGGTTCCGCATCACCGTGCGCAAGGCAAAGGTGTCGGCGGGCGCGGGGTTTGTGGTGGCCCTCACCGGGGATATCATGACCATGCCGGGGCTGCCGAAGGTTCCAGCCGCGGAGAATATCGACGTGGATGAAAACGGAAAGATTACAGGACTGTTTTAGCGGATCAAAAAAATGCGGACCGGCATTTGCCGGTCCGCATTTTTTTGATCCGTTGCCTACAGCGTAGCGGCCCGCTCCTTGACCGCCTCCTTGAAGTCGGAGACATAGTGGGTATACTCTGTGTTCAGATAGGGGGAGGAAATGAGAAAATCCGCTGTGGAACGGTTGTTGGCCATGGGGATATCGTATACCTGGGCGATGCGCAGCAGCGCCTTCACGTCCGGGTCGTGGGGCTGGGCAGTAAGGGGATCGGAGAAGAAGATCACCATGTCGATCTTGCCCTGGACGATCTGGGCACCCACTTCCTGGTCGCCGCCCAGAGGGCCGGAGTTGTAGCCGAACACCGGAAGACCGGTGCGCTGGGCGATCATTCGGGCTGTGGTGCCGGTGCCGCAGAGAAAGTGGCGGCTGAGGATCTCTTTATTGGCCTCGCACCACTCCATGATCTCCCCCTTCATATTGTCGTGGGCGATCAGAGCGATGCGCTTCTGAGAGTTGAGGGTGCGCTTGATCGAATTGGACATGGTAATCTCTCCTGTCTGTCTCAATTTGAGAAGAGCAGTTCGTAGACTGCTCCCTGCACGTAGTCGAGTTCTTCAAAGGTGGTCTCGGGCCCCACGGAGAAGCGGACCATCCCCCGGGGGAAGGTGCCCAGGTGCCGGTGGGCCGCCGGGGCGCAGTGGAGGCCGCTGCGGGTCTGGATACCGTAGTCCCGCTCCAGCAGGAAGGCCATCTCTCCGTTGTCCCGGCCCTGGAAATCCACTGACACCACCCCTACCCGTTCCCCGGGCCCGGGGCCGGGGACGGTGAGACCGTCCTCCGTCAGCTCACTGAGCCGGGCCCAGAGGTGTCCGCCCAGCCGCCGCTGGCGATCCATGAGGGCGGCGGCGCGGGGCTCGAAATAGGCCAGGGCGGTGTGCAGCCCGTAAATGCCAGGCAGATTCAGGGTGCCCGCCTCCAGCCGGTCCGGGAGGAAAGGGGGCATTTCCAGAGATTCCGACAGACTGCCGGTCCCCCCGGCAATCAGGGGATCCAGTGCCTGTGCCAGAGCGTCGGTAAGGAGCACAGCGCCGATCCCCTGAGGACCCAGCAGGCCCTTGTGGCCGGGGAGAGAGAGCCCATCGATGCCCATGGCGGCCATGTCGATGGGCACATGTCCGGCGCTCTGGGCGGCGTCCACCAGGAAAAAGACCCCTGCGGTCCGGCAGAGGGTCCCTACGGAGGCCAGGGGCATCAGCCCGCCGGTGAGGTTGGAGGCGTGGGTGAGCACCACGGCCCGGGCTCCGGGGAGGAGGGCGGGCAGCGCGTCAATCAGGAGCCGGCCGGCCTGGTCGCAGGGCAGCTCCTCCGCTGTCACGCCCAAGGTCTCCAGCTGGCGGAGGGGGCGCAGGACGGCATTGTGCTCCATGGGGGAGGTGAGGACCCGGTCTCCGGGGCGGAGGAGCCCCTTCAACAGGAGATTCAACCCGGCAGTGGCGCCGGAGGTGAACACCACGTTTTGAGGCGCGGGACCGCCCATCAGGCGGCAGAGCTGTTCCCGGGTCTCCCAGACCACACCGGCCGCCTCCTGAGCGGGGGCATAGCTTCCCCGCCCCACGTTCCGGCCCACAGTGTCAATATAGTCCGCCATGGCCTTTCCCACGCCGGGGGCCTTTGGGAAGGAAGTGGCGGCATGATCCAGATAATAAGTTCGTTTCATAATTCCGTCTCCAAAGGTTGGCGGAGGGTGTAGCCGTCGGTTCTCACCTGAGCGAGGACCCGGGAGATCACCGAGGGTGTGGCGGGCAGCGCGAGCCGGGCCACGGTGCGTTTGCTGTCCAGACTCCTCAACAGGGTAGAGGCATTGGAGCCGGTGACATTGACTGTCCAGCAGGACCAGCCGGCCGCATCCAATGTCTTGGTGAGGCTGGCGGGTGCGGAGACGATGCGGGTGCGGATGCGGGCAATGTGGGTAAGCAGTTCGTTGCCCCGGGCCAACTGCTCCTGCACCTCTTTCTCTGTGCCCTCCACTTTCAGCCCGATGGAGAAGCCGGATGCCACCGCCTGCCGGATCAGCCCGCTTTGGGCGGAGAGACGGTCAGGGGAGAAGAGCAGCAGGGCGTGTCCCGAGGTGCCGGAGAGAGCGGCGAGCAGGCTCTCTTCCGCCTGAGAGGCATCCACTGACAGATAGACCCATACGCCGGACTTGTTGTCCTTTTCCCCGGGGGCGGAGCTGGCAGAGGGAACGGCGGGCGTGGAAACCGGCGCGGAGGTGGGACCGACCACCGGTTCCATGCTTTTGAGAATGTTGTTATAGCGATAGGTCATGCTCAAAGTGGCCGAACTGAGGAACACGCTGTCGCTGAGGGACTGGGAGCCGTTGGTGATGCGGATCAGGGTGCCCCGGTCCACTGTGGGCAGAAAGGAGTACTGCAGGCCGAAGAAATTGCACACGGCGGCGGCTGGGACGTAGACCGCCCCGTTGCGCGTGACGGCCCGGAAGTTCATGGGATTGTCCTGCCCGTCCACGCACTGGCCCATGTTCACGGTAAAAACAAGCCGGCCGGACAGGGAATAGAGGGAGAGGATGGGGCCCCGGTCGGGGGCCAGGCCGTAGTAGACACCCAGATCCACTCCGGTGGCCGATTTGTCAAAGAGGCTGTATGGCACGTAGATGACGCCGTTCACCGCAACGGGGAGCAGCCCGCCGGGGAGGTCGCACATTTTGTCGTTGGCGGCCAGAAGATAGATGGTGGGTGTGGAGGCCGCCGCCCGGGGGAGCACGGCGGCAAACAGGATCGCCGCGGCGCACAGCAGCGCAGTCAGACGCTTTTTCAAGAGAGGGACCTCCTTTCCGACGGAAGGGACGGATAAAATCAGGACTCTGCCGGGGCGAACAGGGCCTCGAAGGTCTCGGCGTCCATGTTCTCGTGCTCCAGCAGGTACTGGGCCACCTGCTCCAGGTAGGCCCGGTCCCGGGTGAGAATGGTCTCGCAGGTGGCGTAGGCCGCGTCCAGAAGGCGCTTGACCTCCTCGTCGATGACGGCGGCCACCTCCTCGGAGTAGCTCTTGGCCTGAGCCATGTCGCGGCCGATAAAGACCTCGTCGTGTCCCGAGTCAAAGACCACGTTGCCCAGCCGGTCGCTCATGCCGTAGCGCATGACCATCTTCCGGGCGATGGAGCTGGCCTGCTGGAGGTCGCTCCCCGCGCCGGTGGAGATGTCGCCCAGCACCAGCTGCTCGGCGCACCGCCCGCCCAGGCACACGGCGATGCGGTCGGTGAGTTCCCGCCGGGACTGGAAGCTCTTGTCCTCCCGGGGCAGGTGGATGGTCATGCCGCCCGCCATGCCACGGGGAACGATGGTGATCTGATGCACGGGGTCCTGGGTGTCCAGGGCGTGGATGACCAGAGCGTGGCCGGCCTCGTGGTAGGCGGTGAGCTCCCGTTCCCGCTGGATGACCACCCGGCTTTTCTTTTCCGGTCCGGCCAGCACCTTGATGACCGACTCCTGCAGATCGGACATGGTGATGAAGGGCTGATGGAGACGGGCGGCCCGGAGGGCGGCCTCATTCATAAGATTTTCCAGATCCGCGCCGGTAAAGCTGGCGGTGGCCTTGGCCAGAGTGCCCAGGTTTACGTCCTCAGCCAGCGGCTTGTTGCGGGCGTGGATCTTCAGGATCTCCTCCCGGCCCTTCACATCGGGCGCGCCCACATAGACCTGCCGGTCAAACCGGCCGGGACGCAGCAGGGCGGGATCCAGAATGTCCACCCGGTTGGTGGCGGCCAGGACAACAACGCCCTCGTTGGAGCCGAAGCCGTCCATCTCCACCAGCAGCTGGTTGAGGGTCTGCTCCCGCTCGTCGTGGCCGCCGCCCAGGCCTGCGCCTCTTTGACGGCCCACGGCGTCGATCTCATCGATAAAGACGATGGCGGGGGAGTCCTTTTTCGCCTGATCAAAGAGGTCGCGCACCCGGCTGGCGCCCACGCCCACATAGAGCTCGACGAAATCAGAGCCGGAGATGGAGAGAAAATTGACGCCTGCCTCACCGGCCACGGCCTTGGCCAGCAGGGTCTTGCCGGTGCCGGGAGGGCCCACCAGGAGGATGCCCTTTGGGATGCGGGCCCCCAGATCCAGGTAGCGCTTGGGCTCCCGGAGAAAGTCCACCACCTCCTGGAGCTCGGCCTTCTCCTCGTCCGCACCCGCCACGTCGGCGAAGGTGATCTTCTTTCCTTCGGCCTCCACGGTCTTGGTGCGGGCGCGGCTGAACCGGCCCGGCTTCTCGCCGCCCACGCCGCCCCCGGCCTGACGCACCATCATGTTGTACCACAGTAGCCCGAACAGGCCCAGGATGACCAGCCAGGGCAGGAAGGAGACCCACCAGGGCAATACAGTGTCCTGTTGATAGTCGTAGTCGGCCAGGATGCCCGCCCGCTGCTGGGCCACCAACAGGTCGTTGAACTCATCGTGGAACATCTCGGCGCTGTACAGCCGCGCCGAGACCGTGGTGGAGCCGTTCCACGGTTCCTTGAGGGTCATGGTGAGGGTGTTGTCCTTGACCTTGACCGTCTCCACCTGCTGCTGCTCAAGGAGCGTGCGGATCTCGGCGGAGGAGGGCGTGGGGGGCGCGTCCATGCCCTTGAGGGCAAAGACAGTCACCATGAGGATGATGAGGATGAGGCTGAGGAAGCCCACGTCCCTGGGGCTGATTTTTTTGTTCAAGAGGGAGCCACGTCCTTTCCGGAAGCAATTCAGGGATCAGTCGGAGATCAGATTTTTCCCGTACACCCGGGGCTTCAGCACACCGATGTAGGGGAGATTGCGGTAAAGCTCGTCGTAGTCCAGACCGTAGCCTACCACAAATTCGTCGGGAACCTCGAAGCCCACGTAGTCTGCAGTGATGGGCTTGGTGCGGCGGGAGGGCTTATCCAGCAGAGTGGCCAGCTTGATGGAGGCCGGGTGCCGGGCCTGGAGAAGTTGGAAGAGGTAGTGCAGGGTGTTGCCGCTGTCCAGGATGTCCTCCACCACGATGACGTCCTTGCCCTCGATGGAGTCGGACAGGTCCTTGATGATGTTGACCTGGCCGGAGGAGACGGTGCCCGCGCCGTAGGAGGAGACCGCCATGAAGTCCACCCGGCAGAAGGCGTCGATGTGCCGGGTGAGGTCGGCCATGAAGATGTAGGAGCCCCGGAGCACGCTGACCAGAACGGGCTCCTTTCCGGCGTAGTCGGCGCTGATCTGCGCGCCCAGCTCGGCCACCCGCTTTTGCAGAGTCTCCTCAGAGATGAGGACCCGTTCAATGTCGTCTTTCAGCATAACTCGTCATCCTTTTCTGTCTTTGTTTGGAAAAATGTGATTGCCCAGGAATCTTCACCCGGCCGGGCCAGCCTGCGTTCCTCCGGCCCGAAGCCGGCCAGAGCGGCGGGGCCGTCCCCGTCGGCCAGCACCGGGAGCTGTTCCCGGAAGCGCCGGGGGACCTTGGCGTCGATGAGCCACTTTTTCACGGTTTTGGTCCCGTCCCGGCCGGGGAGGGAGAGGGCGTCCCCCGGCTGCCGGGGGCGGAGAAGCGCGTCTGGCCCCAAAGCGTCGGAGCGGAAGTACCATATCCCGGCTTTGGGCTCTTGGGGACAGACCGCCCGTTCACACCGACAGGTGTACCGGCTGTTTTCCGGGGCGGTCTCACCTTGAAAATTCAGCGGGGTGGGGGTCAGCGGGGGCAGGGGGGCGGTCTGGGTGGTGAGCAGGAGGTCCCGGTAGATCCGCTGGGCCAGCCGCCCGTGGGGCAGGCAGAGGACGGCGGAGGGATCGTCTCCCCGGCAGAGCTCCACGATGCCGTTGAGATGGGCTGCCGAGCAGTCCATCGCGCCGTCCCCCATCCGCTCCAGGAGCCGCCGGACGGCCCGGGGGGCCAAGGCCGCGGGGAGGTCGGCGATGTAGTGGGCTTCGATGACCAGATCATCCTCCGCCCAGCGGGCGTACCGATCCATCATAGCCGCCTGGGCGTTCAAATAGTCATTGTCGGCCCGCAAAGAGCGCAGAGAGGCCGCACATGTTTCGGGAAATCGGGGGTTGAGGGAGCGGAGGACCGGCATGACCTGGGCACGGACACGGTTGCGGGCGTAAGCTTCGTCGGAATTGGAGGAGTCCTCCCGGTGGGGGAGGTGCTCGGCCTCCAGATAGGCCAGAATTTCCGCCCGGGGGGTGGTGAGCAGGGGCCGGACCACTTTGCCCCGGCGGGGCGGGATGCCGGTGAGGCCCTGGAGCCCGGAGCCCCGGGCCAGACGGAGCAGAAGGGTCTCGGCGTTGTCGTCGGCATTGTGGGCGGTGGCGATGACCGCCGCGCCCGTTTCCGCCGCGGTTTCCTCCAAAAAGGCGTACCGCAGTTCCCGGGCGGTCTCTTCAATGCCCTGCCCCCGGCGGGCGGCCTCGGCGGCGACGTCGGCCTGCCCCAGATGGAAGGGGATCCCTGCCTGGGCGCACCAGCCCCGGACAAAGGCGGCGTCCCCCTCGGATTCTGCCCCCCGCAGCCGGTGGTCGAAGTGGGCGGCGTGGAGGGTGATGCCCTCCCGGCGGGAGAGCCAGTGGAGCAGGCACATGGAATCCGCCCCGCCGGAGACGGCGCAGAGCACCGTTCCGCCGGGGGGCAGCATAGCGTATTCTGTTGTGAGCTTGACGGCTTCTTCCAGCATGGGAGCTCCTTACAAAAAGAAAGCGGCGGGGGGCGGAATAAAATCCGCCCCGCCCGTCAGTATTCGGTGTGTCTGCGGTCGATGGAGGCGAAGGTGGTGTACTCGGGCAGCCACTGCAGCTCCACCGTGCCGGTCTCGCCGTGGCGGTTCTTGGCGATGATGCACTCGGCCAGGTTGTGGTCCTCGGTATCCTCGTCGTAATAGCCCTCCCGGTAGAGGAACATGACGATGTCGGCGTCCTGCTCGATGGCGCCCGATTCCCGCAGATCGGAGAGCATGGGCCGCTTGTTGGCCCGGGACTCGTTGGCCCGGGAGAGCTGGCTGAGGCACAGGACGGGGACATTGAGCTCTTTGGCCATGATCTTCAGGCTCCGGGAGATGTCGGAGACCACCTGCTGGCGGTTGTCGCTCATACGGGTGGGGCCGCCGGCGGAGGTCATGAGCTGGAGATAGTCTATGACCACCAGACCCAGGTTATCCACCCGGCGGCACTTGGCGTTCATATCGGCCACCGACAGCATGGGGTTGTCGTCGATGAGGATCTGGGTCTGGTTGAGGGCGGCCGAGGCGGCGGCGATTTTGGTCCAGTCGTCCTCGGACAGCTGGCCGGTGACCAGCTTTTTGTTGTCCACGAAGGACTCCCCCGAGATCAGGCGCATGGCCAGCTGCTCCCGGCTCATTTCCAGGGAGAAGAACACCACCGCCTTGCCGGAGAACTTTCCGGCGTGGAGGAGGATGTTCAGGGCCATGGAGGTCTTGCCCATGCCGGGGCGGGCGGCCAGGAGGATGAGGTCGGATTTGTTGAGGCCTGAGATGGCGGCGTCCACGTCGGGCAGGCCGGTGGAGAGCCCGGGCACCGCGTCCCCGCTGGCGGCCAGCTCGTTGAGCCGGTCGTACACCCCCAGCAGCACCGAGGAGATGTGCTCCAGCCCCTGGGCGGCGCGGCCCTGCCGGATGGCGTAGATGCGCTGCTCGGCGGCCTCCAGAGCCTCCTGGGCGGTGGCGGTGCCCTCCTGGATCAGAGCGGTGATGGCCCCGGCGGTCTCGGCCACACGGCGGAGCAGGGATTTGTCTTTGACGATGCTCACATACTCGCTGACGTTGGCGGAGGTGGGAGTGATGACCATGAGCTGTCGGATGTAGTCGTAGGAGGTGTTCTCGTCGTAGACGCCGCTCTGCTTCATCTTGTCCAGCACGGTCACCGGATCGATGATTTCGGAATAGTTGAACATGGAGCAGATCGTCTCGTAGATCTCCCGGTTCTGCCGCAGATAGAAGTCCTCCGGCTTCAGCGCCTCGATGACCTGGGGCACACAGCCCTCGTCAATGAGAATGGAGCCCAGCACCGCCTGTTCCGCCTCCACCGAGTGGGGCATCTGGCGGGAGAGCAGCTCGTCCATGGGAACACCTCCGTGAAATGGGGAGCCGGGGGGTCAGGCCCCGCCGCATCCCGTAAGATTGCTCAGTTGCTCTCGGTGACCACCACGTTGACGGTGCCGGAGACCTCGTAGCCCAGCTTGCACTTGAGCTGATAGGTGCCGAAGGCCTTGATGGGCTCGTCCATGACGATCTTGGTCTTGGCGATGTCGATGCCGCACTGGGCCTTCAAAGTCTCGGAGACTTCCTTGGAGGTGACGGAGCCGAAGAGGCGGCCGCCGTTGCCGGCCTTGGCGGGGATCTTGACCATGCAGCTCTTGAGCTGCTCGGCGATCTCCAGGGCGGCGGCCCGCTCGGCGGCCTCCTGGGCGCGCTTGGCCTTCTCCTGCTGCTTCATGGTGTTGAGGTTTTCGTTGGTGGCGGCCACCGCCAGTTTCCGGGGGAGGAGGAAGTTGCGGGCGTAGCCGTCACTGGCCTCAATGAGCTGGCCTTTCTTGCCCTGGCCTTTGACGTCCTGCTGAAGAATCACTTTCATGGTATTGTACTCCTTTGCTGATAGTATCTCGGTATGATCGGGGGAGACTGGGCGCAACGCCCGCTCACTCGTCTTCGCAGTATTTGTCGATGGAGGCCAGCAGAGCGTCCTGCACCTCCGCCACCGACTTCTTGGGGATCTGGGCCCCGGCCACGGCGGCGTTGCCGCCGCCCCCCAGGGGCTCCAGGATGACCTGCACATTGGTATCGCCCAGGCTGCGGGCCGACAGGATGACCCGGTCGGCGTCGGGGAAGAGAACGAAGGAGGCGGCGACCCCCGAGACGCTGAGCAGCTCGTCGGCGGCCTGGGCGGCGGTGACCCGGTCCACCGGGTGGTCCAGCGCCGCGATGGCCATGTCGCCCCGGTACATTTTGGCCTCCTTGAGGATGCCGTAACGGGAGATGGTGTGGGTGAGGTCGCTTTTGAAGAAACGCCGGACCTCGGTGGTGTCGGCCCCCGCCCGGCGGAGGAAGGCCGCCGCGTCGAAGGTGCGGCTGCCGGTGCGGATGGTGAAGTTCTTGCTGTCCAGCACAATGCCGGCCATCAGGGCCTCAGCCTCTCCGCGGATGAGGTCGGACGGCTCCATGATGTACTGGAGCAGCTCGGTCACCAGCTCGGAGGCGGAGGATGCGTAGGGCTCGTGGAAGTTGAGGGCGGCCCCTTCAATGTAGCTGGCCGCCCGGCGGTGGTGGTCGATGACCGCCACCTTGTTCACCGACTCCAGCAGATCCCGGGCGAGGACCTGCTCGGGGCGGTTGGTGTCCACCACCACCAGCAGGGAGCTGGCGTCGGCCTGAATGAGGGCGTCGGCGGGGGAGAGAAAGGCGTTTTCGTATTCCGGGAGCAGGGTCAGCTCCTGGACCAGCTTGTCTGCCGGATTGGGATCCGGGTCCCGGACGATGTGGGCGGGGACGCCCCGCTTGCGGGCGATGGCCAGGATCCCCACGGCGGGGCCCATGCAGTCCAGATCAGGAAATTTGTGGCCCATGACAAAGACCTGGGAGGCGTCCCCGATGAGCTCGGCCAGAGCGTTGGCCATGACGCGGCTTTTCACCTTGGTGTGCTTTTCTGTCTCCTTGGCCCGGCCGCCGTAAAAGTCGAAATTGAAGCGGTTCTTCACCACCGCCTGGTCGCCGCCCCGGGAGAGGGCCATCTCCACCGCCAGAGAGGCGTACTGGAAAAGCCCGGCGTAAGTGTCGGCGTCCCGCCCCACGCCGATGGAGAGGGTGGCGGGCAGTCCGTTGGGATTGACCACCTCGTGGATCTGGTCCAGCACGTCGAACTT
The DNA here is from genome assembly GCF_050313575.1 of Candidatus Pseudoscillospira sp. SGI.172. NCBI lineage: Bacteria > Bacillati > Bacillota > Clostridia > Candidatus Pseudoscillospira > Candidatus Pseudoscillospira sp. SGI.172. The sequence goes on from NZ_JBNPLQ010000017.1 coordinate 42,040, forward strand.
TTTCTCCAAAAAGGCGGGCAGGTAGCGCTCGTCAAAGAGGAAGAGGTAGTGGTCCCGGTCGTAGCGGCACAGCAGCCCCTCGGTGGGGGCGGCCCACTCGTCCAGCCGCCGGTTGATATCGGAAAGCATGGCGGTCTTGACGTTGTCGCTGACGCCCTTAAAGACCTCCTCGTAGTTGTCCAGGTTGAGAATGGCCACCACGGGACGGGTGGCATAGAATTCATCTCTCAGGTCGGAGAAGGCAGTGACGTCCACCCAATAGGTGGTGGCCAGATAGCGCCGCTCGTCCTTGTCATCGGTGCGGACCAGGTGGCCGAACACCAAAAAGCGCAGGTCGGACACCCGCACCTCGGTGGGGCACTGGGTTTTGCCCTCCATGAGCCACCGGGGGTCGAAGTCGGGCACCGCGTCGGTGATCTTCCGGTCGAAGAGGTGGTCCCGCTCCCCGCTGATCTGGAGAAAACGGTCGTTGGACCAGATGACCTCCTCGGTGTCGGGACGGAAAATGACCATTGGGAGGGGGGCGTTGACCATGGTGTCCTTGGCGGCCACATCCATATTGCAGGTGATATTCTCAATATAGCCCAGGATCTCCCGGCGGCGCAGGCTGCTGCTGCGGCGGAAATAAAGAAACAGGAGGAACACCACCACGCCCTCCACCGCCGCCAGACCAAAGCTGCCCGAGATGGCGGTGGCTGCGGCGAAGGCGGCCAGGAAGATGAAATACAGCCGGAAGCTGGGTTCCAGCAGATGGGACAGACCCTTTTTGTGCATGGCGGACACCTCCCCGGGGGTCAAAACAGAATTGGATAGAGAGATTATTATATCAGACCCATAGGAAAAAAACAAGAGCGGAAGGGGCCTCAAAGGGGGCGGCAGGGGACGTTTTTTATACGGTTTTCCGGAAAAACAGGCACTTGCTCCCGGGAAAGGACGATCAAAGGAAAACGCCCGGGGCATCCTGTTGTCAGGGTGCCCCGGGCGGCTGCTTTTCATTTACGGAGCCTTTGGGAGATCAGTAAAGACCTCCTTGGCGCTGGCAGCCAGACCGGCCAGACCTTGGATCTCGGAGGGGATGATGAGCTTGGTGGCCTTGCCGTCGGCGGCGGCAGTGAAGGCCTCCAGGGCCTTGAGCTTGACGACCTGATCGGAGGGGGCAGCCTCGTTGAGGAGCTTCAGGGCCTGGGCGGTGGCCTCCTGGACCTGGAGGATGGCCCGGGCCTCGGCCTCGGCGGCCATGATGCGGGCTTCCTTCTCACCCTCGGCCTTCTTGATGGCGGCCTCCTTGGCGGCTTCGGCCCTCAGAATGGCGGACTGTTTCTCACCCTCGGCCACCAGGATCTGGCTGGCCTTTTGGCCCTCGGCCTGAAGAATGGATTCCCGGCGCTCCCGCTCGGCCTTCATCTGGCGCTCCATGGCGTCCTGGATCTCACGGGGCGGGATGATGTTCTTGAGCTCCACGCGGTTGACCTTGATGCCCCAGGGGTCGGTGGCCTCGTCCAGCAGAGCGCGCATCTTGGAGTTGATGATGTCCCGGCTGGTGAGGGTCTGATCCAGCTCCAGCTCGCCGATGATGTTTCGGAGGGTGGTGGCGGTCAGGTTTTCAATGGCGGACATGGGCTGCTCCACGCCGTAGGCGTACAGCTTGGGGTCAGTGATGGCGAAGTAGAGCACCGTGTCGATCTGCATGGTGACGTTATCCTTGGTGATGACAGGTTGGGGGGCAAAATCCACCACCTGCTCCTTGAGAGAGACGGCCTTGGCCACCCGCTCCACAAAGGGGATCTTGAAGTGGACGCCCACGCCCCACACGCTGTGGAAGGCGCCCAGGCGCTCGATGACGTAGGCGCGGGACTGTTGGACCACCCGGATGTTGACGGCCAGCAGCACCAGGACCAGAATGACCAGAACAATTGGAATGATGTTTTTCAGCATGGTTTTACTCCTTTCCTGTGGGGACGGAAGCCACAAAGAGCTTGACCCCCTCAATCCGAAGGGCCTTGACAGTCTCACCGGCGGGGATGATCTCCCCCGAGTCGGAGCGGGCGGTCCAGGTGACGCCGCCCACGGACACCGCACCGCAGCCCTTGAGGTTGTCGATCTCCTCGGTGACTACGGCCTCGCGGCCGATGACCCGGTCGGCGTTGGTGGCCACCTGCCTGGGGGTGAGATACTTGCGGGCCAGGGGACGCACCACGGCCAGCGCGGCGGCGGAGATCGCCAGAAAGATGGCGATCTGGACCCAGATATTGTCCGTAAAAATGGTGGACAGCAGAGCCGCCAGGGAACCGGCGGCGAACCAAATGGAGACCAGACCCACGGTGGCCGCCTCCACCAGGCCGAACACAACGAGCAGAGCCAGCCAGACGGCGCTGGGAAGCCAGGGCATAGCGATCAGCTCCTTTCTTAAATTTCAGTCTACCATATTCTTGGGAGAATGAAAAGTAAAATAATCATGAACTGTTTGCCAAACGTTGTTTTGTTCGGTATAATGTAAAAAATGGGAAAGCATTTTAAAACCGAAGGACTGCCGGGACGAACCCGGCGGAGGTGCTCCGAGGGCGCGGACACGCCGGAGCCGAAGGAGGAACATCCGTGGAACAGTATACTTTTTCAGTCCCCACCGTGTTTGGCCTGGAGGGGCTGTGCGCCGACGAGCTGCGCCGGCTGGAGCTGGGGAACGTCCGGGCGGAAAACGGCCGGGTGCTCTTCGAGTCCGGGCCGGAGGGACTGGCCCGGGCCAATTTGAACCTGCGCACCGGCGAGCGGGTGCTTCTCCGGGTGGGTCGCTTCCCGGCGGAGACCTTTGACGAGCTTTTCGAGGGGGCCCGGGCGCTGCCCTGGGAGCAGTTCATCCCCCGGGACGGGGCCTTCCCTGTGAAGGGCTTCTGCCTGGATTCCAGGCTCTTCGCAATGTCCGCCTGCCAGTCCATCCTCAAAAAGGCGGTGGCGAGGCGGCTGGGGGAGCACTACGGCCTGGAGACCCTCCCCGAGACGGGAGAGGTCTATCAGCTCCAGTTCTCCGTGATGAAGGATGTGGCCGAGCTCTATTTGGACACGACCGGCCCGGGCCTCCACAAGCGGGGCTACCGGGCGGTGGGAGTGGCGGCCCCGCTGCGGGAGACCCTGGCTGCGGCCATGGTGATGCTCTCCCGCTACCGGGGGCGGGATCCCTTCTGCGATCCCTTCTGCGGCTCGGGCACCATTGCCATCGAGGCTGCCCTCATCGCCAGAAACCAGGCCCCCGGTCTGGACCGGAGCTTTTCCGCCCAGAAGTGGGGATTCCTGCCCCGGGAGATCTGGCTGGACGAGGCCGACCGGGCCATGTCCGCCGAATATCAGGGGGAGTATGACATATGGGGGGGGGATGTGGACCCACAGGCGGTGTCCATCGCCCGGCACAACGCCCAGCTGGCGGGGGTGGAGGACCTGGTCCGTTTTGAGGTCGCCGACGCTCTGACCTTCCACCGGGATGTCCCTGCCGGACGGGTGGTGACCAACCCGCCCTATGGCGAGCGCATCATGGATAAGGGGGAGGCCGAGGAGCTCTATGCGGGCTTCGGGAAGGCCTGGCGGGGAATGCCACAGGGCTGGAGCCTTTATCTCCTGTCCTCCCACACCGAGTTTGAGCGCACCTTCGGAGTTCAGGCCGACAAAAAGCGAAAGCTCTATAACGGAATGCTCAAATGCGATCTGTTTCAATATTTGGGGAAGCGGGGGGAGAGAAAATGAGGAGACGGCTGGCGGCGCTGGTACTGTGCACCGGGCTGATGCTGTCCTGCCTACCCGATGCGGACGCCCTTCAGATCCACGGATACAGTGAGGGCCTGGCTCAGGCGGAGGAGGACGGCAAGTGGGGATTTGCCGGCGGGGACGGCGGTGTGGCCATCCCTCTGCAATATGATTCCGTGGTCTCCTTTGCCCTGGGGATGGCGGCGGTGAATCAGGGGGGCAAGCTGGGGGTGATCCGCCCCGACGGGCAGTACCTCATTCAGCTGGAGTACGACACCCTGATGCCTGTGGACTGCGGGCTGTACTTCGCCCAGAAGGGGGGAGCCTGGGGCGTGGTGAGCGTCCTGCCCTACACCGACTCCACCGGGAAAAAGACCAATGAGGTCTACCCTCTGGTCTACGCCGGGGTGGAGCTGGGCCGAAGCGGCGGCGTGGATGTGCTCCAGCTTACGGCCCGGGACGGGAAACGGACCACCATGCCCATTTTCCAACTTCCCTCCTATCTGGCCGAACTGGGGGTGGAGGGGAGCCAATTCCCTCTGACCCGCGGAAAGCTGCCCTCCTTCCAGGATGTGCAGGGGAAGGACTGGTTTTCCCTCTGGGTGGACCTGGCCTACAATACCGGGATCATGTCCGGGCCGGGGGGCGGAACGTTTGAGCCGGACCGGGCGGTCACCGTGGCTGAGGCTATTCAGATTGCCGCCAACATGGACAGCCGCTTTCTGGGAGACGACTTCCACACCACGGTCCATACGGGCAAGTTCTGGTACAGCGCAGCGGTGAATTACTGCGAGGCCAGCGGGATCGTCCGCGCCGGGCAGTTCGACAGCTATACCAGGCCCATCACCCGCAGGGAACTGGCTCAGGTCTTTGCCGCCACGGGCCTTGCCAAGAGTCTGCCTCAGCGCAACAACTCCATTCTGGTTCGAGCCGCCGTAAAAGATATCTCCGCCTCTGATCCCGCCGCCGGGGCCATTCTGGGGCTTTACACCAAGGGGATCCTCACAGGGGTGGACGGTGCGTTCACCTTCCGGCCGGACGCCGCCGTCACCCGAGCGGAAGCCGCCGCACTGGCCGCCCGTCTGGCCCGGCCGGAACAACGGGTGGACCTCTTTTGAGCGTGCGGCACGTCTTTCTCATCAACCCCGTGGCGGGCAAGCGCGGCAGCGAGCGCCGGCTCCTGGAGCGGATCTCAGCCGCCTTCCCGGCGGGGGAGTGTGAGGTGTTCTTCACTGCCGGGAGAGGGGACGCCCGCCGTCTGGCGGAAGAGGCGGCGGCCTCCGGAGAGCCGGTGCGGCTCTATGCCTGCGGAGGGGACGGGACTCTCAACGAAGTGGTGAACGCCGCGGCGGGGCGGCCGTGGGCGGCGGTGACCAATGTGCCGGTGGGCACGGGAAATGACTTTCTGCGCATCTTTGGCGAGGAGGGGCGGCGGCGTTTTGCCGATATCGCTGCGCTCCGGGTTGGACCTCAGTCCTCTATGGACCTGATGGACTGCAACGGGCTGCTGGGACTGGATGTGGTCTGTGCCGGTGTGGATGCCCGGGTGGCCGCCGAAGTCCACCGCTATAAGCGCCTGCCTCTGGTCAACGGTGTGGGGGCCTATCTTCTCTCCCTCGTCGTCAATGTTTTCCGTGGCATCACCCGGCCTATGACGGTGGAGATGGGCCCCATCCGGTACAGCGGACCCACCGCCATTCTATGCATCTGCAACGGCCGGCACTACGGCGGAGGCTTCTGCCCGGTGCCCGAGGCCCAGCCCGACGACGGGGTGCTGGACATGCTGCTGGTGGAGGACGTGGATCGGCGCACCTTTGCCCGGTATGTGGGCCGGTATGCGGCCGGACGCTACCGGGAGTGTCCGGAGCTCATTCGAGCCTGGCACGGGGATCGGGTCGTCTTTTTCGGAGAGGAGGAACTGGTGGCTGTGGTGGACGGGGAAGTGCTTCGGGGCCGGAGCTTTACCATCAGGCTCTCTGAGCAAAAAGTGAACTTCTTCTATCCTCTGGGGACATATTGGCGTGAAAGTTCACAGACTGCTAATAATTTGACGGGGGCATTTTCTGAAAAGTAAAGATAAAATTAGAAAATAGAAGTGCGAAAGACTTTGATTAAGATATCTTCGTATAAATTCAAAAAACGGGAGAAATAAAAGAAAAATTAAAAAAACAAGACTTGCCAAATCGAACGGGCGAGGCTATTATAATAAGCGTGTTAGCACTCAGATGAAATGAGTGCTAACACGCTGAATGTGTTAATGGAAAAATAACATAAGGAGGAACCCAAAATGAAACTCATGCCTTTGGGAGATCGCGTGATCATCAAGATGATGGAAGCCGAGGAGAAGACCAAGAGCGGCCTGATCCTGACCGGCAGCGCCAAGGAGAAGCCGGAAGTGGCCGAGATCATCGAAGTGGGCCCCGGCGGACTGGTGGACGGCAAGGAAGTGAAGATGACTGTTAAGAAGGGCCAGAAGGTCATCACCAGCAAGTATTCCGGCACCGAGGTCAAGGTGGACGGCGAGGAGTACACCATCGTGCGTCAGAGCGACATCCTGGCCGTGGTCGAGTAACTTTCTTTCTTTTGAAAAAGAAAGAAAAAACTTTGATAGAGTTTTTCTCCCCTGCTAAAATAACATCACTGATATGGAGGTAATCCGTTTATGTCCAAACTCATTTCTTACGGCGAGGATGCCCGCCGTGCCCTGCAGCGGGGCGTGGACCAGCTGGCCAATACTGTCAAGATCACTATGGGGCCCAAGGGCCGCAACGTGGTGCTGGATAAGAAGTACGGCTCTCCCCTCATCACCAACGACGGCGTGACTATCGCCAAGGAGATCGAGCTGGCCGATCCCATGGAGAACATGGGCGCTCAGCTGGTGAAGGAAGTCGCCACCAAGACCAACGACGTGGCCGGCGACGGCACCACCACCGCCACTCTGCTCACCCAGGCCATTGTCCGCGAGGGCCTGAAGAACCTGGCCGCCGGGGCCAACCCCATGGTCATGAAGAAGGGCATCAAGGCTGCCGCTGACGCCGCCATCGCCGAGATCAAGAAGAACTCCAAGAAGGTCAAGGGCACCGAGGACATCGCCCGCGTGGGCGCCATCTCCTCCGGCGATGAGACCATCGGCAAGCTCATCGCCGAGGCCATGGAGAAGGTGGGCGCCGACGGCGTCATCACCGTGGAGGAGTCCAAGACCGCCGAGACCTATTCCGAGGTGGTCGAGGGCATGCAGTTCGACCGCGGCTACGTCACTCCCTATATGGTCACCGACACCGAGAAGATGGAGGCCGTCCTGGACGATCCCATCATCCTCATCACCGATAAGAAGATCTCCTCCGTCCAGGATTTGCTGCCCCTTCTGGAGCAGGTGGTGCAGTCCGGCAAGAAGCTGCTGGTCATCGCCGAGGACGTGGAGGGCGAGGCCCTGAACACCCTTATTGTCAACAAGCTCCGCGGCACCCTGAATGTGGTGTGCGTCAAGGCTCCCGGTTACGGCGACCGCCGCAAGGAGATGCTGCAGGATATCGCTACCCTCACCGGCGGCACTGTTGTCAGCGAGGAGGTCGGCCTGGAGCTGAAGGCGGCCACCATGGATCTGCTGGGCCATGCCAAGCAGGTGAAGGTCACCAAGGAGAACACCATCATCGTCGGCGGCGCCGGCAAGCCCGACGACATCAAGGCCCGTGTGGCCCAGATCAAGGCCCAGGTGGCCGAGACCACTTCCGACTATGACCGGGAGAAGCTGCAGGAGCGGCTGGCCAAGATGGCCGGCGGCGTGGCCGTCCTCCGTGTGGGCGCCGCCACTGAGACCGAGATGAAGGAGAAGAAGCTCCGCATTGAGGATGCCCTGAACGCCACCCGCGCCGCCGTTGAGGAAGGCATCGTGGCCGGCGGCGGCACCGCCTATGTCAACGCCATTCCCGCCGTGGAGAAGCTGCTCAAGACCGTCGAGGGCGATGAGAAGACCGGCGTGCAGATCATTGCCGCTGCTTTGACCGAGCCCGCCCGTCAGATCGCCGCCAACGCCGGCGTGGACGGCTCCGTGGTGCTGGAGAAGGTCAAGGAGTCCGGCAAGGCCGGCTATGGCTACGACGCCTATACCGAGACTTACTGCGACATGATGAAGACCGGTATTGTGGATCCCACCAAGGTGACCCGCTCCGCGCTGGAGAACGCCGCTTCCATTGCCGCTGTGCTGCTGACCACCGAGGCTCTGGTGGCCGACAAGCCCGAGCCGCCCGCGCCCGCGCCCGCCGCTCCCGACATGGGCGGCATGTATTAAGAGATACCCGCAAACCGCTGAACTTGTTGGGATTGGAAAAAGCTGACCGGCGGGGTTGCCATAAACTTACGACAATCGTCAACAAAAAGCGCCTGATGCGTAAAAAAGGCCGACACTCACTTTGTTGTGGGTGTCGGCCTTTTTGACACTTATTATGCGGGGGAGATCCAAGTATTTCAAACATAAATATCGGCAAAATACAAATAAAAACTGCATGATCTTAGGGAGATCCGTCATGAAGTGTTGCCCGAAAAAATTTGTATTTCTTCGACAGGAATTCGCTATTCCAATATTTTCCTGGGGCGGATAGAGTATTTCTCCATTTTTTTATAGAGAAGGCTTCGATGGATTCCCAGTTCCTCGGCGGTGCTCTGAATATTCCAGTTGTGTTTGCGTAAAAACTCTTTGATAATAGAGGTCTCATAACCATCCACCATCTGCTTGAGCGTTTTTCCCTGCTGTGCTTGAAAAACCTGTCGGGAAATCATTTTGGCGGGTAAGTTTTCCAAGCAAATAAACAATCCGTCACAGGACGCGTAAGCGCTTTTGATTACATTGTCCAACTCGCGAATATTTCCCGGCCAGTTGTACTTCAGGAAGCAACTTTTTACATCTTTGGAGAGGGCCACGGTCGTATTGTATTCCGAATTGATCTTGTTTAGGAAGTAATTAGACAGGGTCATGATATCCTCGCGCCGGTCTCGGAGAGGGGGCAGCTCAATATTGACTACACAGATGCGGTAAAAAAGATCTTCGCGGAACTGCCCGTTTTCCACCATCTGCTGAAGATTTTTTCGAGTGGCGGCAATGACCCGAATGTCGACAGGGACGGGAGAGCTTCCGCCAATAGGATCCACTTCCTTTTCCTGAAGGACTCGCAGCAGCTTGGACTGCATATTCAGAGGCATATCTCCGATTTCGTCAAGAAAGATAGTTCCGTGGTCGGCCTGGAGAAACTTGCCCTGCTGGCCGCCTCGCCTGGCACCGGTAAAGGCGCCCTCCTTGTAGCCAAAAAGTTCGCTTTCAATAAGCTCGGCAGGAATGGCGGCGCAGTTAATGCTTACAATGGGCTTGCCGCTGCGATTGCTGGCGTTGTGAATGGCCCGGGCAAAAAGCTCTTTTCCGGTGCCGCTCTCACCCGTCAAAAGGACCGGAAAATTGGTCTGGGCGGCCTTTATCCCTAAATGCTTGACATTGATCAGCGACTGGCTTTCTCCTAAAATCCGCTCGAAGGAGTTGGCCTTGGTGTAGTGTTCGCAATAGTTGGTTTTAAAGGTCTCCAGTTCGGCGTATTGCTGCATGAGCTTTTGCATGGAATCCATAGTCTGTTGGCTGAACTTCACTTGGGCGACACTGCAAATGGCTTCCTGTTGATCGTTAAAGACACAGGAGCGGCTGACTACCACAAACTTATCTGCGGGGTCGTGAGTATCTCCTCTGGTGTAGCGGTGAACATCGCACTCATCCCGGCCCCCGGAGCGGATCAGGTCGACCATATGGGAGTTGGAGATGATGGAGAATACATTTTGCCCAATGATATGGTCCCGTTCCTTACCCAAAAAGCGACAGTAATTTTCATTGATGTCGGCTACTTTTCCATCTGGGGTTACGACAATAAATCCGTCATCAGAGAGGCGCAGCAGTTCCTCGTAGATGTATTTGTACATCTTTTCATCCATGATTCCAATTTCCTTTATATATTTATTATGTCTCAAAGCAGGATATTTTATATAGTGCTATTGTACCATTTTTTTGCCTGCTCGCAATGTCTTTTCTAAAATTTTATGATTATTGTGAAGAATAAGTGTCTCAAAAAGGAGAATTAATATACGTTTTAAGACGACTGGCGGGGAGGAATCTTGCAATTTTGAAGAAAATAGGACAGGCTACTATCCGGTTAAAAATATTTTCGATAAAAATTTAACAAAGAATTCTGCCTAAAAAGGGAAAAAACAAAACCGCTTTCGGCAAAATAAGTCATATTTTTACACTGTGCACAAAATGTTGGCGGAGTGGAAATACAAATTTGGCACAAGTCATGCAACTGTTTTAGCAGCAGGAAATTTGGGATGTCCTGCTGCGTGTTATCCCGGATTTAGCATGGGGAATTTTAGGGCCTTCACGGGGCCGCAAATTATGGGAGGTATTGTAATGAACGAAGCGCTTAAGACCCTGGCATCTTCTGTGCAGAACATTCGTATTGAGCAGGAGGGGATGATGGCCATTGTCACGATGGCCCGCCCCAAAGCAATGAATGCCCTGAACGATCAGACACTGGATGAGCTCAGCGCCGCGATCAGCGCTTTTGCCGCGGACCCGGAGATTCGGGGCGTCATTATCACCGGCGAAGGGAAAGCGTTTGTGGCCGGGGCCGACATTAGCCAGATGTGCGGCTATGGTCCGGAAGAGGGACGTGCTTATGCTGCAAAAGCGCAGGGAGTGTTCAATCGCATTGAAGGCTTGGAAAAGCCTGTGATTGCGGCGGTCAATGGCTATGCCCTGGGCGGCGGCTGTGAACTGAGCATGAGCTGTGACATTCGGATTGCCTCTGAAAAGGCTGTTTTTGGCCAGCCCGAGGTCAACCTGGGCCTGATCCCCTGCTTTGGCGGAACGCAGCGTCTGAGCCGCCTGGTCGGTACAGGGCTTGCCAAGGAACTTATTTTCACGGCTCGCAACGTAAAGCCGGAGGAGGCCAAAGCAATCGGACTGGTCAACAAGGTGGTTCCCGCTGAGGATCTGATGTACGAGGCGAAAGCCATGTTGACCACAATTATTGGGAAAGCCCCGATCGCTGTGCGTTATGCCAAGGTGGCCATTACCCGGGGCGTCAACTTGGATCTGATGAATGCGCTGGAGCTGGAGAATGACTTGAGCGCATTGGCGTTTGCCTCTGACGATGCTAAGGAAGGTACCACCGCTTTCCTGGAAAAGCGTCCGGCGAATTTCCAAAACAGGTAATCTCATCGCGTCTGTGTCCATAGGTCTCTCTCCCATACATTTCTGCCTGAAAAGGCAATTACAAAAAAGTAGGAGGAAATCCAATGACGGCATTGGGTATTATCGGGATCATTGCAGCGTTCTGTCTGCTGATGTACATGATCATGAAGGGCGTCAACATCTATCTGACGGTGTTTGTTTGTACCCTGGTGGTGGCCCTTACCAGCCAGATGAATGTTTACGATGCCTATAAAGTGCATTTCATGACCGGCTTTACAAACTTTTTCAAGAATTATTATCTTGTCTTCCTCACCGGCACTTTGATGGCCAAAGCTATGGAAATTACCGGCGGTGCCAAGGCCATCGCCAAGTACATCATCAAAATTATGGGCACCGAATGGGCCTTCGTCTCCGTCCCTCTGGCCTGCGGCGTGCTGTGCTATGGCGGCGTCTCCGCTTTCGTATGTTCCTTCTGCGTGTTCCCCATTGCCCTCCAGGTATTCCGGGCTGCCGATCTTCCCCGCCGGGGGATTCCGGGCGCGCTGTGTTTTGGCTGCTCCACCTTTGCCATGATTGCCCCCGGCGCAGTCCAGATCCACAATGCCGTTCCCTCCACCAACCTGGGCACGACCTATATGGCCGGTGCGGTCAATGGCTTCATCGCCTGCGGCTTTATGCTTGTAGTCGGCATTATCTATCTGCGCTTCTGGCTGAAAAAGGCAAAGAGTAATGGCGAGCACTTTGTGGCCAAGAGTGTGGATGACTTCAGTGAGGAGACTGATGAAGCCCTGCCCAATCCCGTGCTGGCACTGGTGCCCCTGATCGTTACGATCTGCCTGGTGAACATCAAAGTGAACGGGGTGGTCGTGGCTCCTGTTGAGGTGGGCGTGTTTGCGGGCGCCGTGTCTGCGATTCTCCTGATGCACAAGCACATCGTGCTCAAAGATCTGCCCAGGCACTTTGCCGACGGCGCTGCCATGGCGCTGCTGTCCATCACCAATACCTGTGCCGTCAACGGTTTCGGCGGTGTGGCATCCAACAGCCCTGTGTTCTCCACCATCACGGACGCCATGGTGAATATTCCAGGCCCCAAGCTGCTGGGCCTGGTGATCGGCACTACGGTCATTGCCGGTATCTGCGGCTCTGCTTCCGGAGGCCTGGGCATCGCCGTGCCCATCCTCGGGCCGGTATATACCCAGATGGGGATTGCACCCAGCATCATTCACCGTGTGATGGCACTCTCTTCCTCCGCTCTTGACTCGCTGCCCCACAACGGCTACATCGTCACTGTCACCAACGGCCTGTGCAACGAGACCCACAAGGCCTCTTACGGGCTGACCTTTGCCCTGACGGTGGTGATTCCATTCCTGGGCTCCCTGGTCGGCGTACTTCTCTTTACGTTGTTCCCGGCATTGCCCTAATTGACGGGAGATCCGCTTTTGACGTTTCCTGCAATCACAGTGATTTCTTTGGCAAAGACAAACATTAATGGAGGTAATTTCTTATGTTTCAGCCCCTGAAAGGCGTAAAAGTCATTGACCTTACTTATTTTATTGCGGGCCCCGGCACAGCAAAAATTCTGGCTGACTGGGGTGCCGATGTCATTAAGGTGGAGCCCAGCTTTGGAGATCCCGGCCGCAGCACCGGAGCTACCATGTCTACCCCGACCGAGCCTGACTGCAACCCCTTCTATACCGCTTATAATGCCAACAAACGCGGGATATCCCTTAACCTGAAGAGTGCGGAGGGCACTGCAATCCTGGACAAGATGCTGGAGACAGCCGATGTGTTTCTCACCAGCTACCGCACTGGCGCGCTCAAGCGGCTGGGCCTGGATTACAAGTCCCTGAGTGAAAAGCATCCCCACATTGTTTGGGCGCAGATCAACGGCTTTGGCGACTTTGGACCGGCCAAGGATAACGCCGGTTTCGACACAGTGGCTTTCTGGGCCCGCTCCGGCGCCATGATCGACATTACGGAAAAAGATACCTCTCCCGTCAATCCCCTCATTGGCTTTGGCGATGCCACCACCTCCTGCTCTCTTTCCGGCGGTATTGCCGCGGCTCTTTATCAAAAGGCCAAAACGGGAAAAGGCTGCAAGGTCATGGTTTCGCTCTTCGCTCAGGCTATTTGGAGCGAGAGCGCCGGGATGGTCTCCACCCAGTATGGCGATGAGTATCCCAAAACCCGCCTGAACCCAGGCTCCCCTGTCATGGATACGTTCCGGAGTTCTGATAACAAGTGGTTCTATATGAGCATCCTGGAGCCGGACCGCTACAATGACGCCTTGATGAAGGAACTGGGACGGGATGATCTGGTGGGAGATCCCAGATACTGTACCGCCGCCGCCTCTAAGGCCCACAGCGCTGAAATGGTCGAGATCCTCAGCGCTGAATTTGGCAAGCACACCATGGATGAAATCCGCGGCATGTTCGCCCGCGCGGATATCGCCTATGACTGTGTCCAGCATATCAAAGAGGTGCTGGATGATCCCCAGGCCCTGGAGAACCTGTACCTTGTGCCGGTCAAGAACAATGACGGAACGGTGACAAAGCAGCCCATGACCCCCATCCGTTTTGCCCTGAGCGAGCCGACCTGCATTGAGGATATCGCTCCCACAGTGGACCGCCAGGCGCCTAAAATCGGTGAGCATACCGTAGAAGTGCTGAAGGAGTACGGCTATACCGACGATCAGATCGCCGGATTTCTGGACAGCGGCGTAGTGACTGCATTCAAATAAATAGATGGAACGCGGGCGTGGCGGGATGGGGCGGAGGGAGAGTCTCTCTCTGCCCCTATCCCGGCTGGCTGCTTACTGCAGAAGATAAAACGTGCAAGAAAGGAAGTTTGACTTATGGATTTTTCTCTCACCCGAGAGCAGGAAATGTTCCAAAAAATGTGTCGGCAGTTTGCTGAAAACGAGCTTGAGCCGGTAGCTGCTGAAGTGGACCGCACGCATTCCTTCCCGGAAGAGAATTTTAAAAAAATGGCGGCCGTCGGCTTGACCGGAATCGGAGTTCCGGAGGCGTACGGTGGATCCGGCGGCGGGCCGGTGGAGAAGGTCATCGCGGTATCTGAGTTTGCCAGACACTGTCTGGCCTCCGCAGCCATCCTCTCCATTCATCTGATCTGCCCCCAGACAATTTACCATCTGGGAACGGAGGCACAGAAGGAAAAGTACCTGCGCAAGCTTACCGAGGGGGGCTGCCTGGGCGCCTTTGCTCTGACGGAGCCCAATGCCGGCTCTGACGCCGGCTCTGCCTCCACCACAGCGATACTGGACAAGGAGACCAATGAATACGTGCTCAACGGCACGAAATGCTTTATTTCTGGTGGCAGCCGAGCCGAAGTGTTTATCATCTTCGCACTGACCAACCCTGCCAAGGGGCTCAAGGGAATGTCCGCCATCCTGGTGGAGAAGGGCACTCCCGGCTTCAGCATCGGTAAGATTGAAGAAAAAATGGGTTTGGGCGGATCTGAGACAGCGGAGCTCATCTTCGAGGACTGCCGCGTTCCGGCGGAAAACCTTCTGGGTGCGGAAGGGAAGGGCTTCAATATCGCTATGGCGGCGCTGGACGGAGCCCGTATCGGCGTGGGTGCGCAAGCGATTGGAATTGCCGAGGGCGCAATCGACTTGTCTGTAAAATACGTACATGAGCGCGTGCAGTTTGGCAAGCCCATTGCCGTACTTCAGGGCATTCAGTGGTACATTGCCGATATGGCCACGAAGACCGAGGCCGCCAAGTGGCTTGTCTATTATGCGGCGTATCTGGAGGAGGCAGGAAAGCCTTTCAGCAAAGAGGCGGCCATGTGTAAGCTCAATGCCTCTGAAAACGCCCGCTTTGTCACCAACCTGGCGATGCAGATCCACGGCGGTTATGGCTACATGAAGGATTATCCGCTGGAACGGATGTACCGGGACGCCAAGATCACCGAGATCTACGAAGGCACCTCTGAGATCCACAAGGTGGTCATTTCCCGTGCTGTGATTGGGAAATAAGGGAGGAGAAGAGAATGAAAGCAATTGTTTGTGTAAAGCAGGTTCCGGATACATCCGGTAAAGTGGCGGTCAATCCTGATGGGACGCTGAACCGGGCTTCTATGCCAACCATTTCCAACCCGGATGACATGAATGCGCTGGAAGCGGCGCTCCAGCTTAAGGACGATACCGGCTGCAAGGTCGTGGTGATCACCATGGGGCCGCCCCCCGCCGAGGGAATGCTTCGGGAGATGCTGGCCATGGGGGCGGATGAGGCTGTACTGGTTTCTGCCCGTGAGTTTGGCGGATCCGATACCTTCGCTACGTCTCAAATTTTGGCTGCGGCCATTCACAAGCTTGGGCTGGAGAAGGGGGACGTTGTATTCTGCGGCCGTCAGGCGATCGATGGAGATACCGCTCAAGTGGGGCCGCAGATTGCGGAGAAACTGGACATTCCCCAGGTTTCCTACGTTGCCGATGTGGTGCTGGAAAAAGACCGAATCGTCTGCCGCAGGATGCTGGAAGACGGCTATATGACCATTGAGACGGAAACGCCCTGTCTGATCACCTGTATCAAGGAACTCAATTTGCCTCGGTATATGTCCATGCGGGGGATCTACTCCGCCTACAGCAAGCCGATGCAGATTATGGACTTTAACGCGCTGAAGGATGAGACTCTCATTGACCGGGAGACCATCGGCCTCCAGGGATCTCCCACCAACATCCTTACTTCCTTCACTCCGCCGCAGAAGGGCGGCGGTATGATGCTGGAGGGTGCGGATCGGAGCGCCTGCAAGACGCTGGCGGGACTTCTGGCTGGCAAGCATATCATTTAAGGGGGGAGCACCATGAGTAAATTTGAAAATACCAAACTGGAAGATTTCAAAGGCGTTTGGGTCTTTTGCGAACAGCGGGAGGGCAAACTGATGCCCACCGATCTGGAACTCCTCTCCGAGGGACGGAAGTTGGCCGACGAATTGGGCGAGGAGTTGTGCGGGCTGCTGCTGGGAGACAAGGTCACTGACCTGGCCGGTGAACTGGGCCAATACGGTGCGGATAAGATCTTTGTCTGCAACGATCCACGGCTTGCCGTATATACAACGGATGCCTACACGAAGGTCCTGTGCGATGTGGTGGAGGAAAAGAAGCCGGAGATTCTGATCTTTGGCGCCACCAATATTGGCCGTGACCTGGCCCCGAGGTGTGCCGCGCGGCTGCACACCGGTCTGACCGCCGACTGCACGCATCTTGATATTGACGTGCCTGCCTATGTGGATTTTCTGGAGAAAAACTCCACACTGGCTCCGGATCGTATCGCAAACATGAAAAAAGCTACCGTAAAAGTGATGGGCCAGGACCACGATGTAAGCCGCGACCTGAAAATGACCCGGCCCGCCTTCGGCGGACATTTGATGGCGTCCATTATCTGTCCCAGATTCCGCCCCTGCATGGCCACTGTGCGCCCGGGGGTCATGAAGATGGCCGAACCGAATCCTGCTCGGGCTGCCGCCTGTCAGGTGATTGAACTTCCTGTGGAACTCTCTGACCGTGATTTGCGTACCAAGGTGCGCGAGGTGGTGAAGGAGAGCAAAAAGCTGGCGGATCTCATTGGAGCCGACGTAGTGGTTTCCGTGGGTCGAGGCATTTCCAAAGACGTGGAAAAGGGAATTGCTCTGGCTCAAGAATTGGCGGATGTGCTGGGCGGTGTGCTGGGTGGGTCCCGCGCGGTCATTGATTCAGGCTGGCTCTCCGCCGACCATCAGGTCGGGCAGACGGGCAAGACGGTCCACCCCAAGCTGTATATTGCCCTGGGCATTTCCGGCGCCATTCAGCACAAGGCCGGCATGCAGGATTCCGAGCATATTGTGGCCGTCAATAAAAACAGTCAGGCTCCTATCTTTGAAATCGCAGATTACGGCATCTGCGGAGACCTGTTCCAGGTGGTCCCCATGCTGATTGAGGAAATTAAAGCCGCCCAGGCATCCAAACTGGCATAAGCATCTTCAGAAGGCGGTGCAGATGCCCTTGGCAACTGGAATTTTCTTCTCTCATAGTTCTACATTTTCTGCTGTTGCGCCGGTTTCTTGTTAGGGCGGATTTTTTCTGGCCATGGCGAAAAGAAGTTGTCCCTCGCTTTGATTGGCGCATACCCACCCGCAGGCCAAATTTTTGCAGCAAGGCCCCGTCGGTT